>JBEBHM010000808.1:0-3784 GCA_040080875.1 Pirellula sp. | reverse complement strand
ATCTTCGAGACGCCCCGAATGAAATCTTTGACGCCAATCCGCTGTTCGTGAGACGAAGAGATAAGCACGCGGATCGACAGGAAGATCTTGTGTCAGGAAGATAGAAAAGCTGCCGAGGCAGGTAAGTTTCCCTCGCGTCAAACCCGTAAGGACCAGCAAGCTATTTTTCTTGATAGTGGCGTTTCAAGAACTGTGACGACTTGGTGAACCGAGCAACACGGGATTTGTCGATGTCGAGTTTCAGCAAGCTCCTCGTCTCGTCGTTCTCAAGCCGGTCTCGATTGAGGCTTAGGATGTATTGAAAATCTTCGTCCGATTGCTCTAGTTCATCAAGGAAGTTCAAGCAGCGCACAAACGTATCTTGGTCAACGTCCAAGATGTTGTCGTGTAGCAGGAACCCTGGATGGTTGCTTTTGGCCAACAGATCGGTCAACAATGCAAAGTCGTACAAAAACACCCGAACTTGATCGATGCTTTCGCTCCCATCATCCTGAATCCGAAGCGAAAAGGACAAAGGACGTTTTTTGGTTGGCGACGTGCTAAGTTCGAATTGAAACGACGCCAAGCTCGATTGCTGAATCAACTGGTGGATGCCAACCAACGTATCGTTAATCGATTGTTCCGCGTCTTTGTGTTCCAAGAGTAATTGTTGCACGGCATGAATTTGGTTCGCACGATCGGTATCAATGGAGTCTACCTCTCGAAGCTTCTCTTGGTAGTGTGTGTACTGGGATTGAAGGCGGTGGTATTCGTCCGTTCTCCTGGTCGCGACCTCGAGTCCGTTCGTAAATTCAGATAACAATCCTCGTCGATCGATTTGCCTCGTCAACTCCGCGTGCTTGTCAGAAAGTTCGCGAATTCGGTTGCCGACCTCACGTCGGCGCGTCTCAAGACCCGAAAGCTCCACCTCTCGCAAGCTTTGCTGGAACCGTTCGATTTCGGATTTGAACTCCTTGGCTTGCTCCAGCGACTTTTCGACCAATTCACCTAAGCCCGACTTGATTCGTTCGTACACGATCTTGATATCATCGGCGTCAATTCGTTCTGGAAGCGGGATGGCGCGAATTTGATCGATCTGGAAATTGAGCGACCTCCGTTCGAGTCGAAGCTTCTCCAAGTTTGTTTCAAGACCTACGAGATCCTGCTCCACTTGCTCAAAGGCCGGATCCGCTCGGAGCGTACGCAATGCCTCGTCGATCTTGCGAGTCGCTTGCCGTTCTTCATTCAGTCTGGCGGGTATGTCCGCAAGGTTAAGCTCGCCACGATTGGTCAAAGTCGCCTTCAGTTCAGCAAGAAGCTTCTTTTGCTTATCGAGCAAGTCGATCGTCGAAACTAGCGTCCTATAGGGAGCCAACTCGATACCAAGTAAGCATAGATGAGGGGTGATATCATCCATCACTTTGCGAGTCACGTCATACGGATTGACAATACTCTTGAAACCGGACCGTTCGTCGCGCATGAGCAGAGACAAAAGCTGTCGAAAAGACAGGCCAGACGCACGCTCGTTACCTTCGAACAACAAAGCCGCAAGGAATTCATTCGCATCCGCAAGTGTCGCAAAGGTCGTCGCATTTCCGTCTGCACGAACGATGGTTGGTTGATTGTGATCCGCAACTCTCCTTCGGATTTGGAGTCGTTCTCGTCCGACCGTCAGATCAAGGGCAACCACCAAATCCACCGGCAATACGTCGACGGGAATCTTTGCGATACGTGTTTCGGATAAGGACCGGCAAAGGGCAAAGTGCAGGAAATCTACACAAACGCTTTTGCCGACTCCATTGACCTTTCGACCTTGTGGTCCTGCATGGACGTCCGACTTTTCACCCACGATCAGATTCACCCCACGATGAAAATCGATCGGATCGAAGATCATGGGTTCCGAAGATAGTCGATGCAGTCGAAAAATCACGAGGACCTCATGCCAGATAAATGTAAGGTGCTCGGAACTCGATCGCCCCGACCGAATGCAGAAAAACGAGCCCAAACATGATCGAGCGGTAGTGGGTGATTCGTTTCCGTCGCAGAATGGCCATCATAGACGTCAAAGTAGTTCGTTTCTGTGGATTCGACTGCAATTCGCGCAGGACAAGGTAGCCGACATGGACCATCGAACTGGACAGGGGCTCATCTTTGGAAACGAATGTCATGGTGGGGATACTATGGATTCGGGAAAAGATTGCAACGCACAAATTCATCGGCCAGGAGGAAACGAACCGCCGTTTCCTCGGCATCGGTACCGGCCGAGTGGGCTACGTCCAGCAACTGAGTGACAATACTCTGGAACGCTAGCATAGGGGCGCCGGTAGTTCGATTCAATTCTTCCACACTTCTTATCTTCAGCCAGGTCTGGATTTTTGCAACCCTGGCCAAATCATACCCGATCGCTTCTCGCGCTTGCCGCACCGTGGCATGAAGGGGTTGGCAAAGCTGCCATTGTTTCAAGATTTGTTCAGCTCCTTCCCGAAGTCGGGCTCGCTTTTGGCGTAGGTCGGGACTGGACTCATCCATGGTTATTCGTTCAGTAGGCGCGTGCGTTGACATGTACTCGACCACTCGGATGAGCGTCTCTAGCGTTTGGTCTACTCCCAAACGAAGCGCTTTTCCAATCGGCTCCAATTCGCGTCGCACCAAGTTCAATACTCGCTCCTGTTCTTCAATTTCGGTCATCGATTGCACTTGGCGAAGGATGTCACCGAGATCGACACGGTCTCGATTAACGTCAAAATCGAATCCATTTAAGATTTCCGCGTACTTTGCAGTTGACTTAGTCTTCTCAATGATCGGGTAAACGAACTTTAATGATTCGAACTTGTCTCGGTGATTTTCGACAAAGGACTTGATCGTCTTTCGAGTTTTAGCGGGTGTGTCGGTTACGGTGACTTGAACGACGATGGAGTTCTCGTTGTCAACAAGATCGAATGAGTCTTGGTTCCCAGAACTAAGCATGTTCGCATTCGCCAAACGCCATCCGAACGACGCATTCAGCAAAGCGCAGAAGAAGCCTTCCTGTTCGATGAGTGACTTCTGATGTCGTAGTGCGCCGTCCGCCTGAATTTGGGATTGGAGCGTAACGAACCACTCTTTCAATTCGTTAAGAATGGCTTCGCGATTTCGGGGCATGAGGGCCAGTTGGTTGGGGTAGGGGGAAATGCTTAAGTTTGCAACTATTGTATCTTAAGATCTCGACGAACGGGACTCGCTGGCCGTTGCCATTGCCATATATGTCAAGGACTGTAAGGGCGTTCTGAGAGAATCACAATTCGGAGAATTACTCGACACTTGGAGCAAGCTTCCTGCGCTACGGTCGATAAGTGGCGGCTATCGCCTTTTCCCACTTATCACCTTCGCTTCGGTATCTTGCTCTCTGCTCGAACTGGGCTCAATTGGAGCTGCAGCGAGGCGGAACCCGTACCCTCTCAATCGGTCCGACGGCCTGTCCCCAAGGCGGGACGTCGAAGCTGCTGCCGCCTCGCATCACGTGTTCGGAACCATTATTGGGACCGATAGGATCTAAACAAACTCGCATCTCTTTGCACTCCCAATAAAAATCTGGCAGCGCGCACAGGAGGGCGTGTCCTGTGCATTTAGTCCGACCGCCTATCTCGCACCGGTCACCCAAACCGGAGCGAGTTGGCGGGCGGTTTAATCAGATGGCATTTTGTGACGCTTCCTAGTGCCTGTTTTCCTCAACGTCCGCGTGACCAGTCTGGAACAGTCCGGCACTACATGGAGTGAGCCGATCACCTTACGATTGCACCATGTGGGCGTTTTCTCGTTGGAACGG
>JBEBHM010000807.1:0-3789 GCA_040080875.1 Pirellula sp. | reverse complement strand
TTCGGAATACCACAAACGATTCATCCTCGTGATTTTCCAGGCTCGCAGTTGTTGCCCGTAGTAGTTCAGGTTGTCTTGTGAAAATCGAATCGGTTGGCCGTCGAGAATTACTGGCCGACCACCAGGACGTGTTGTGGACCGAGAGTATTTCTTGATGCTAGGTATCCAGTGTGGCGTCCAAGGTCCCAAAGGGTGCGATGCATGAAAAAGACGCAACCAATACGATCGCCAACCCGCGAACAGCCAGTACTTGCCCTCGTATCGCATCATTGAGCAATCCATTAACCGACCTCGCAAGATCGTCTTTTCATGGACCCATCGACTTGGGAATTCAACCGCACGAAAGATATCTACTCGCCGCACCGATTTCGATTCCGGCATCATGTAGACTTCGCCGTCATGTTCGAATACGAATGGGTAGGACAAGTGATGCGGTTGCTGCAACACAATTCCCAATGGCTCCCAATCGTTTAGGTTTTCACTGCGTGCGGCCCCAATCACTGCATGGTGCTCACCCCTCAAGAACAACTCGAAAAAAAGATACCAAGCGTCTTTCCGTCGAATTGCAAAGGGATCAGCAACTCCGATTCCATGCCATTTACGAAAATCGTTGCCTGACAAAATCGGATTGGGGCCTGGGCGCGGTTCCAGTGAACCCAACCCAGACCCTGAATACAAGCCTATTGACCAGTGCCCTACCGCTCGTCGGGGCGGAGCATCCGTATCAGGCATCATCGCCGCTTCGCATTCCACCCGCTAGAAAAAACTGGAGAACGTAGTACGACAACGTGGCTACCGACTGAATCGTGGCCGCCACATAAGTCATGGCCGCCGCTGTCAGGACGCTGTTCACGTTGGACATCTCCTGTGGGTTAACAATCCCATTCGAGACCAATTCCGTCTTTGCTCGCGAACTCGCATTAAACTCAACTGGCAAATTGACGATCTGGAAGATCACCACGGCAGAAAATAGGAGGATGAAAATCAACATCGCCCCCACCGCAAGCTGGCTCATTTGAAACGCGGCCAATCCAATGGCGGCGATCAAAAACACTTGACTGAGCGAACTGCCGAAATTCGCGACGGGAACGGCAATGTTTCGTATGGCCAACGGGGCATAATTGCGTGCGTCTTGAATCGCATGCCCCACTTCGTGTGCAGCGATTCCAACCGAAGCCATTGAATATCCTTGGAATACCTCAGGACTCAACCGCACGACCTTGGCGGATGGGTCGTAATGATCCGAGAGGTGGCCATGAGATTGCTCAATGGGCACATCCCTCAATCCGTTGGAATCCAGTATTCGTCGAGCTGCCATCGCACCGCTCATCCGAGCAGGTATTTGACTCGCGCGTCGATAGGCCGAGGAAATCATCCATTGCGCAGCAAGAGCTAGCAATGCCGGGGGGATGACGAATAGTAGATAAATTAGCATATTCTTCTTTTTTCCTTTGCAAACGTTGTCAAGCTATCAAAATGACAGCCCCTGCCAAATGCTTACCTTCAGAATGCATTTTACGTACCAAACCTAAATGAGAACATGGCAGTCCTAGATGTAGCGATCAATGAAGCGTGGATCGAGAGGAATATCGCTGATCTCCAAGTCCGACACGAGATCCCTATGCAAGGTGGATGATGGATTCAAAAGCAGCTTGCCTATTCCCGCCCACATCGATTGCAGTCTCGCCGAATCCTGTTTGCCACGCAATCGCAGCTTGGCTTCCTCGTCGAGCGCTTGCGCGACCTGAATGTACTCGGCATGGGGCTTGTCGAGCGATAGAACATAGACCAGCGATGCAACCGAGTGGCAGAGCTGGTCAAAAACTCCTCCCTCATCCCCCAGGAGGAAACTTTGGTCCATAAAGGTCTTTTGATAGCGAGCAATAATCATAAGGATGCGTCTGCCGAGAATGCGATTGCGTCCCAGAGCCCTTTGAACCAACTGCCGTTTTTCGGGAAACAAGTTCGAAATGCCAGCGAGGGACCCGACCCATGGACTGACCGAACCTAAAACAGTCTTCGCAATAAACCAACCGAACTTGGTTTTTTCTCCCAGGCCGAACTTGCCATTGATTTCAGCGAGCCCGATCGGCTCAAGGTATTTTGCACGGATGCCCCGCGTCATAGCATTCGGGGCACCGATGTCAGCCAGAACAGGATTCGGGCCTTCATAAACGGTTGCGATCGTAAATTCATGCATGTTCTCGCCGATGTAGTTTTCGATCAGCGGGCCCGCCATGGCCACGGCTGCTTCGCCACCTTGACGCAATAGCATGCGGCGTTCATCGGTATGAACCGAACGGCCACCCTGGATTTGGTAAACATTGATGGCGGATTGTAAGAGCGCCTTGGTCGCATAAACTTTTGCGATCATTCCCATCGTTTCGTCGCGAACACCATTGGCCCCGAGCCGAAAGCATACGTCGCCGAGAACTCGGCTCGCCAGTGCATGGCACGTCGCTCGACCTATCCAGGTTTGGATGCGAGGCGCATCGCCGATCGGTTTGCCAAAAGTGTTTCGGAAAGCGACCCAACCGCCTTGTTTGCTCTTGTCGCGGGTCTCGGATTCCGTCGGATTCGGATCGAGGATGATCTGCGCAAGCAGCTTAAAAATCTTGGCTGCGCTGTTCACGCAAATACCACCCCGCCCTTTCGCAAGCGAACTAAACGCTTGTGCTAACCCTTTGCCAGGTGGACCCAAGAGCTTATCGCACGGAACCTCATAGTCCATCAATCGAAACCTCGCATTCCATAAATAGTCGAACGCGGTCAGTCGATTGCGTTTCATTCGAAACTGAGACGTATCCGCTGCGGGCACTTCGAAGAGGACCATGCCCGAGTCTCGTCCTTTGGGCAAATTCTCACCCTCGATCTTGAGTACGAGAATGCACAACCCACCATAAATCACGTTCGTGATAGGCCACTTCACACCCGAGATCAAGTACTTGTCGCCGACACGCCGAGCCGTTAAAGAGAGTTTGCTCGGATCCGCTCCGACGCCGGGTTCGGTGAGGGCGAACGAACCTAGCAATTCGCCGCTGGCCATTTTGGGAAGATAATATTGCTTTTGGGATTCGGTCCCGAAATCGAGGATAGGGGTCACGGGACCTAAGAAGTTATGGACCTCAAACATCACGGCTAAGTCGGGATGAATCAACGTGAGGGCTCGAAGAAGAGGCCCGAGGTCCCCCAGTTTCGCTCCGCTTCCGCCGTACTCTTGCGGAATCGCCAGCCCAAAAAAACCGAGCTTCGCCAGCCCGGTAATGATGTCCGACTGAAAGAGCATCCGTTCGTGATCGAGCAACGTTCCAGAGTGCTTGCGCCCTAACAAAAACTCGATGCTCTTGGCCATCGTCGCAGCAACTTCTTTCGATGGACTGAATCGTCCGGGATCGAACTCTGCCGCACGGACGCTCCCAAAAAGTGATACGATGGTTGGCGGTTCACCCGAAAACTGTAACTCCGCTGCACGATCGGCATCATCGAGGGTTGCGAGCGACGCCACCTCGTCGGCCGTGCGGCCCGCCTGCTTCAGGATAAGCGAAATGGCATCCATTCCAGCTTCGTTAGAAACGTCTCCCGAATTGGAGCTAGATTTCTGTTCGTTCGCGATAGCCATCTTTCACCCCAATCGAACCGTCCTTGCGTCTCCGCATAGGCCGGCAACTAGATTCATCAGTGGTTTACAACGGCCCCATTTTGCTCCGAAAGAAACGCATTCGATCGCGCCGCCTGAGCAAAACGTGCCTCCCTTCGGAACCTAGTTTAACAATACATACGAACTGGCAC
>JBEBHM010000806.1:0-3790 GCA_040080875.1 Pirellula sp. | reverse complement strand
GTTTATTTGTCTGGACAGATCCAGAGAAAAAACGCGACCTCGTGGTTTTCATTGGCGAGGCTCAACCGCCGCATGGCCGATATGCGTTCTGTTGCAAGCTCATCGAGTACGTTCAGTCGCTGGGTGTTGAGCGCTTGTTTACCTTCGCGGCGATGGCCACTCAGATGCATCCAGAGCACACACCGCGTGTCTTTGGAGCAGCCACGCATGCCGAGGATCTATCGGAACTGAAGCAGCTCGAACTAGAAATCCTCGAGGATGGACACATTAGTGGCATGAACGGCTTGCTGCTCGGCGCAGCCGCAGACTTGGGAATGAGCGGCGTTTGTCTGCTAGGCGAAATGCCACATATGCTCGCGCACTTGGCGTTTCCAAAGGCATCGCTGGCTGTACTCAAGTCCTTCACAGCCTTAGCAGGCATCGAAATTGACTTAAGCGAGTTGCAGGAACAGTCCCGTGCGGTGGATGAACAACTAGGCGAATTGCTATCCCAAGTTCATCGCGCCATTTCGGGCAAGCCGCCAGAAGCGGACGAAGAGGGAGGCGAGCTTGAATCCGAGGAGACAAGCCGACTTAGCTCAAGGGAGGAACAGCGAATCGAGCGGCTCTTTGTAGAAGCGAGGCATGACCGCTCCAAAGCGTATGAACTGAAAAGCGAACTCGATCGACTCCAAGTGTTTGCTGACTACGAAGAAAGATTTCTCGACTTGTTCAAGAAAACTGAAACTTAGAACATCGATACTAATTGGTCATGTCCTGAATCGAAAGTACATTATGAGTCAGTCGCTTCTTGAGCAAACCATCGAGGGTGCAGTTGGCGTGGGCAAGGAATCGTTACCGGAATCCTTTGAGCGCGTCGTAAAGACCGATCGAAGTTGGAAGGGGCGGCTAGAACGATTTCTGATTGCGAGGGCCCTCGACGCCGTTGGGAATCCGCCGATAGCGGTCCAATTAGGTGATCGCCTGCTGACTGCCGACCACACGAAAACGTTGTCGACGCGAGTAATCATCCGAGATGTTCGTACACTCATCCAATTGGCGCTGGATCCGTTGCTTCAATTCGGCGATGCATACACGGATGGCCGAATCGAAGTGAAAGGGGACCTTGCGGGAGTCCTATCAATAATCCTTCAAGCCCAAGCGCGATGCGGAGGACGAAGATCTTTTCTTGAGCGAAGCGTCAACAGCGTAAATTACATTGATCGAAATACTCTTGTTGCTTCTCGAAACAACATCCATCATCACTACGATCTTGGCAACGATTTCTACCGTCTGTGGCTGGACGACCAATTGGTTTATACGTGCGCGTATTTTCCGGAGATGACCGCTACTCTGGAACAGGCCCAGCAAGCAAAAATGGAGCTTATTTGCCGAAAGCTAAAACTGCAGGCCGGGGAGACAGTGGTCGAAGCGGGTTGTGGGTGGGGAGCATTGGCGCTGTACATGGCCAAGAACTATGGTGTCCGTGTTCACGCTTTCAACATCTCGCGTGAGCAAATCGAGTATGCGCGCCAGCGATCCAACGCAGAAGGGCTCGAAGATCGAGTTTGCTTCGTTGAAGATGACTGGCGAGAAATTCGTCAACCCTGCGATGCTTTCGTGTCGGTTGGAATGCTTGAGCATGTTGGCGCAGTCAATTATGCGAAACTGGGCGAGGTCATTTGTCGTTGCGTGAAAGCCAAAGGTCGCGGATTGATTCACTCGATCGGACAAACTCATCCTGAGCCGCTCAATCCTTGGATTGAGCGACGCATTTTCCCTGGCGCCTATCCTCCAACGCTGGGTCAAATCGTCGGTATCTTCGAACCGAATGATCTAGCAGTTCTGGATGTCGAGAATCTTCGATTGCATTATGCCTTGACGCTCAAGCATTGGCACAATCGATTTGAAGCTTCTGTTGACAAAGTAGCCGGCAAATTCGATGAAGCTTTCGTTCGAATGTGGCGACTCTATCTCGTCGGATCGATGGTGGCATTTGAGTGCGGCTCGCTGCACTTGTTTCAAGTCCTCTTCAGTCGAGACAACAACAACGAAATCCCGTGGACGCGTGCAGAAATCTATCAAACGCCCTTGGAACACCGATCAAGTAGCAGCGAAGAGGAACACCCATGCAAACGTACGATGTTCTGATTGTCGGTGCCGGCCCATCGGGCTCGACGTGCGCGCGCAAGCTTTGCCAATCCGGTTTGCGCACGCTTGTCATCGATCGCAAGGATTTTCCACGTGACAAACCTTGTGCGGGCTGGATCACGCCGCAAGTTGTCCAGCTGCTTGAGCTGGACGTTAACGAATACTCCCGGGAACATACCTGCCAACCCATCACCGGATTCCGCTGCGGTGTCATTGGAGGCACGGAGATTGAGATCGACTACCAAGAGCCCATAAGTTTCGGAATTAGGCGTTCTGAATTCGATCACTTCTTGCTGCAACGCAGCGGTACGGAACAACGACTGAATGAAACGGTGGACAGAATTGAGCGGCACGGAGGTAATTGGGTAATCAACGACCGATACAGAGCGCCTATTCTCGTCGGGGCTGGAGGAACGCATTGCCCAGTTGCCAGGATGCTCGGCGCGAAAGCGAACTCGAGTCGATCTACCGTAGTCGCACAAGAGGTCGAATTCAGGATACGTGGCGAGATGTCTGCGCAGAAAGTAATGGGTAACATCCCAGTGCTTTACTTCTGCCGTGATCTGTTGGGTTATGGATGGTGTTTTCGCAAAGGAGAGTATTTGAATATCGGCTTGGGTAGAGTCGATGCGACCGACTTTATGCATCATGTCTCGCAATTTCAAGAATTTGTCACGGAACAAGGAATTCAATGTGTCGATGTCGGATTTCCCTGGAAAGGACATTCCTATCAACTGTATGTGGGAGCGGAACGCAAACTGTCGGCCGAAGGCGTGTTGTTGCTAGGTGACGCTGCGGGTTTGGCGTATGCGCAGAGCGGCGAAGGGATTCGTCCAGCCGTCGAATCCGGGGGGATTGCAGCGGGGGTCATCATAGCGGCTCATGGAAATTACACACCTGAAAATTTGTCCCGATACCAGTCTCTCTTGGAGCAGCGACTTGGTAAACCCATCCGTGCAAGCCTCCTCAATCAACTGCCCACGTCTTGGCTTGCCTCGCTCGGATCCTGTATGCTAGCCAGTCCTTGGTTTTCACGGCATATTGTATTAGATAGGTGGTTCTTGCATCGTGCTGATAAGGCGGGATAGTGGAGTTTCGTCGGATGAGAGGTGAAGGCACAATTGCGTTTCGAAGTGGAAAGCAACTGCACGAGGCAACTCGAGCATTTGCAAATGAATCGCGAGCTAAGAGTTGGTGGTATACCGGATCGACCTTCGTTCTGCTTGCGATCCTACTTACCATTGCAAGTTGCGTCCCTTGGTGGCCCGCGCGCGTTGCGTTTGCAATATTGGGAGGTTTGTTATTGGTAAGGGCCTTCGTGCTCTACCATGACTTCATGCACGGCGCGATACTTCGGAACTCGCGAGTTGGCAAGGTACTTTTTTACTTGTTTGGACTGGTCGTTCTTACTCCCCCAAAGTCATGGCGCTTTAGCCACAATTTCCATCACGCCAATGTTGGCAGGCCGATTCCGGTCATGCAAGGCAAGCTGACGCTTTTGACCTCCGACATTGGCGCCGTACCTTTGATGACAACCGATATGTGGCGTCAAGCATCGTTTTGGCAACGGCTTGCATATCGCATTAGCAGGCATCCGGTCACTATCCTGGCAGCCTATGTGACGGTATTCTTCCTCGGAATTTGTTTGGTACCACTACTG
>JBEBHM010000137.1:0-14244 GCA_040080875.1 Pirellula sp. | reverse complement strand
TTTCAGGCTTTTTGTTCGATAACACAGGAGAGAACATCGCCGACCGACGTCCGCATTACGATGAACTAGCTGCTCTTTATTGGGGATGGAAAAACCTCAATGGTGATATCTTTGGTCTTTATCACTATCGTCGCTATTTGAATCATTTATTCTCTGCCTCGGATTCCGTCTGCCAGTGGACTTATCGACTTCACCAAGATTCTTTAGCATTCTTGACTTCAAGTTCGCAACGTGAACGCATCGAAGAGTTGCTTTCCTCGCACGAAATGATCGTACCGCAAGTATACGATCTCGGTGTTACCATGAAACAACAGTACGATTTTTTACGTCATCCCCTGGCCGCGTGGGACTGCATGTTAGAAGCTATCGAGCACCACTGTCACGACCTCATGCCAAGTATGCTCATGGCGGAACAATTGACCGCAATCCATCTAAGTAGCCTTATGATTTGTCGGCGTAGTCTTTTATCGGAATACTGCGAGACCCTATTTAAAGTGATTGACTTCGTGGTGGATCGTCTGGGAGTTCTGCCCGATATTCCTGGAGAACGATTCCAGCCCACTCGATATCCGTCGTATCTCGCTGAGAGATTTCTCAACGCTTGGATCATTTCCAAGCAACTCAAAAAATTCGAGTCGCAATGAGTGTGGTTAGACTAGCTGAGTTCTGGAAAAGACTCGCGGCTGGCGATGCGGCTAATGAGCGTCTTGGTGCGAAGAACAAAGTCCGATTTGTAGTTTGCCACCTGCTGTTCTGTGATCCCCAAAAACTCGGCGGTTTCTTTGTTTCCGCTCCCCGCAACAAATAACAACTCGATGCACCGTAGTTTTAGCCAATCCGATTTGGATTTCCATTTTTCAATTTGTTCTTGGAGGGCTTCGACGAGGGCAATCTCCTCGTGGTCACGGCGTTCGACGGATCGAGCAAAACTACTGACGGCTCGAAAGGGAGCGGGCACTTGCTGTGCCCCATCGCTTGAACCATCACTCGAGTGGAAAGCCGTCGTGTGGCGGCGTCCCTCGCGGCGCAAGTGATCCGTAAGCTTGTAGGCAGCGATCGAAAACAGATAACTTTCCAAGGGCCGTTGGCAATCGAAATTAGGAAGACTATTCACGAATCCTACGAACGTTTCTTGAACGATATCCTCCGCGTGTGATCGGTCGACCAATCGAGAACCCACGAACGCCAGAAGTCGACCCTCGAATCGGTCGATGAGTTGTTGCCATGCGTTGGTGTCGCCAGCACGAATGTTGTCCACCAGGAGTCGTTCTGGGAAATCTTTGTCGGAACTCGCTATTTCGCTCATGCCTTGAGTTTAGCTTTTTCGCGGCGAGCCAAAACCCCTACTAGCCCAGAGAATAGAGTTATTACCGCCACTCCCGTGCCTCCCAGCACACCTATTTGTTTGACTCGTTTCTCTTGTAAGCCGCGTCGCTCCCAATCGCGAACCTTTTTAAGCTGGTCCGCCGAGATGTGCAGCCCAACCCACAATTGGTGGTAGGTGCCAGAGGGTCTATCTTGCACATTGTCAAACGACTGAGATTTGTTCAACCAGTACTTTTCCACGTACTCTTTGGTGAGTTCAGGCAACTGATGAGCAAAGATGTGCTCCAGCACGTGTTTGTCCAAGTACGATTGAACTTCACTTAAGAGGCGGGCATCCAGATCTTCGCGGCATTGGGCTAAATCGGACAACAGCGAACTGCTGATGGACAGACTATGATCGTCACCGAGAACGAGCCCCTGCTTGACCCAATCCGGTGTGTTGTCATTGAAGAGTTTCTTCGTGCTGACTGTGTCGGCGTTATCTAATTCCGTGGCGGGCTCTCCCGCAATAATATCAAACGATTCCTTGGAGACCCATTCCGCTTGCGGCGAACTGGGTGCCGGCGATGCCGTTGGACTGGGTGCCGGCGATGCCGTTGGACTGGGTGCCGACGTTATCGTCGGAGTGGACACAGGTGGTACCGTTGGACTGGACGCAGGCGTGAGCTTTGGGCTGGACGCAGGTGGAGCGGGCGACGGAGGGGTGCTACTGGGTTGTTCCAACTGTGGGGGGCGAGCTGCGATCGCGGGCTGGTTAACCTCTTGCAGGTCGACCTCTTGCTGTGCGAACGGAGCGTTGAAGCTCAGCACGATCGACAGGGACAGGTATTTCGTCAGCTGTAGTGTCAAGTACATTTCGTTTCATTCAACCTATATGTTTGTCAGTAATTCGTAGCCGAGCTGCTCCGCAACTCGGTTGATTGTTGTACCAACTCGGTACCATAACCAACTCGGTGTCAACTCGGAATGGTCTGTATTAATATTCGCTCCATATCGGCCGGTATCGCTTAGTGTCACGCGACACCGGAGGGAAACGCGGAGCGACTTCGCTACGCCGCAACGGCCGAGTCGCGGAGCGACTTCGCTACGCCGCACCGGCCGAGTCGCGGAGCGACTTCGCTGCGTCTCACCGGCCGAGTCGCGGAGCGACTCGGCCACGTGACCATGGCGGTCTCCAGATAATCAATCCACGGCGATGCCATTTGCAGCGTAAACGAAGTGACTCCCGCAAACAAATAGCACCATGGACCGGGAAAGAAGAACAGGCCTTGAACCAAAACCGCCATGGCAACGCTCCACGCGATGGCCCAAACGCTGAATCGATTCTTGCGAAGGATGTCCGACTGACGCCACCATCGAACGATCCACATCAGTGTCCCGAAGTAAGCGATATGGCCAGCCAACAACGGCATCGAATCGGCCCCATAGAATCCTTGCCATTTCTTGTTCCACTCGACTCCGTTGTTCACGATTCCGACTTTGATGTTGGCATCGATATCATTCCAAGGAACCATTAAATAGTCGCTGAGTGAGAAACTCGCAGCCCCGAGGAGCACGCCTGCCGACAGTTGCACAAATCGTTGAACGACAGAATCCTCGGCGCGAGATTCCCAGCGTCGAGCTAAAAACAAAACGGTCCAGGTCGTTAAGAGCGACATGATTCCGGTCCAAGCGATACCGGTTACATATCCATTTACGTTTTCCGGACTGCGTGCTACCAAAAGCATACCGGCAATGACCGACATGACCACGCTCACGATCCCAGAAAACGCCCAACTGCGAGTGTACTCGTGACTCCTAGTCCAAAAGCCGCGAGCTTTGAGCTTGTCTCTTTGTTCCGTTTGCCAATTGCGCAGTGCGACTCGATAAGGGATGGGCGCGGGTTTCGCTATCGGTTTTTGCGTGGGTGCAACCTTTGCAGGTTGATGATGAGCCATCGGCGGTGGAGGTGCATAGACAGGCTGCATTCTCGCCTGGTGGACAGGCGATTGATGGGAGGAACTGGGGAGGGGGCTGTTGCCTCCTCCACAGATGTACCAAATCACGTAGTAGCAGGCATAACAGCCAAACAACACAAACAACAAGGGAGCAATCAGACCCGCATTGAACAGCAGGAAAAGAACGAGAACGACGATGGCGACGGCGCGTCCCCCTGGCGGCAATCCACGGATGAAGTTGTGTGCATCGTGGTAGACTTGGTTGACGGCTCGGGCGATCGGTTCGCGATAGAGTTCTTGTGAATTGGCACCCGCATAGCCATATCGGTACTTCCACGGATTTTTGTCCGGACCGGGATTGCCTGCGATGGTTGCGTCGAAGCTACCGATAGGTCGTGCCACAGGCATGCCCTTGGAGCCGACGGGTGAATGCGCTACGACAGGTTGAATCACGGGCGGCATGTCGTTCTGGATACCCTCCGATTTCTTGACCGCGAGACCGCTCGCATCCAATTCCCACCCTAAGGCGCTGAGCATTTCGCGGCAATCCCGGAATCGCAATGCGGGATTCTTGGCCAGCGATTTTTGGATTACGTATGCAAAGGGCTGTTGCACTTGGCTCAAGTCCGGATCGGCGGTCAAGTGTTTCAGAATGATTTCTTGACTGCTTTCGCCATCGAATGGAACGTTGCCGGTAAGCAACTCGTACAAGATGATACCGAGTGAATAGATATCGATCTCTTTGCCGTATTCCCCTTTTCCGATTTCTGGCGCCATGTAGTGAAAGGTGCCAACGCTTTCGGTTTGACCACCTCGTCGCGAAGCGCTGATGTATTTGGAGAGTCCGTAGTCACCGATCTTGACTAACCCACCGTCGATGAAAACATTAGCTGGTTTTAGATCGCGGTGCACGATGCCTTGGTCATGCAAATAGGCAACACCAGCGGCTAACTGCGAGAACAACTGCATCGTTTCGGGTGCGGTCATTCCTTGTGGGGATCGATCCATTCGATCGCGGAGCGAGTCACCCTCGATGTACTCCATGACGATCCAGCCCTGCTCGAGCTTATCGAATTTGATGTCGTAGATACCGACGAGATTGGGATGACGCAGGTTCAAGCAATGGCGAACGCCACGGACCTCCACTTCGAGGTTCTTCTGAATGCGTTTGAGAGCAACTTCCTTGCCGGAGTCGCTTTCTGCGAAGTAGACTTCGCCGAACCCGCCGGATCCGACGCCTCGTCTGATTTTGTAACCATCGAGTGGAGTATCGCCGCTACCGTATTGGAATTTCATCGAAACACCGATGGGGACTGACATTGGATTGACTTTGTGATTTTCGGGTTGCAGGCTCTTGCCGGCAATTCCATTGTCGATTTGTTTTTGAGTTGGGCGTCGAAGC
Source organism: Pirellula sp. (assembly GCA_040080875.1). Taxonomy (GTDB): domain Bacteria; phylum Planctomycetota; class Planctomycetia; order Pirellulales; family Pirellulaceae; genus JBKCUI01. Next base: position 9,579 of record JBEBHM010000137.1, on the reverse strand, counting down.
ATCGCGAACATGGGGTCATCTCCTCCGCCGACTTCGCTGCAGTTCTTCTGGGGAAGCTCTGACTTGCGAATCTATGGGGAACACTAAGTTTACTCTGGGTTGGATTTCGTATCTGCACGAAAAAACTTGGTCGATTAATCAAGGGTCATGGAAATTTCATCGCCTGCTATTCGTTGGCCTGAAACCAATGGAAAGGGGGCGCGCACCGGTTTGCCGTTGATCAGTAGATTGGCGGCCTCGCTTGCTCGACATATCCACTGCTCTCCATTTCGAAAAAGAACGAGTTTCGTGGTCCAGTCGGGACAAACCACGTGGCAGTTAGGTTCCGGGCCCAACAAGCACGATTCTCCCATGAGCAATGCGGCGGTTAAGAGAGGTTGCCACCGAGTGTTGCCGAGCAATTCCAATCGAGCGGTTCCGCTCAATTGGGTCGGACGCACATATTTGAGTTGGATGCGAGGCCCAAACGAAATCGTGCAACCGTCATGCAAAAGGACGGCACGGTCGATTTCCGTGCCATTGACGTGCACGCATTGCAGCGGCTGAATCAGATGATCTTCGCCGTGCTTGCGAATGATGGCGGCACGACGGCTCAAATCACCGCGAATGGCCAGATCAACTTGGTTCCCGGGGAACGCTTGGCCGATGGTTACTTCGTTCTGGTCACAGATGGCATAACTGCCAACACCATCGATCCACAGGATTTTAGGTTGTGCCATAGGAAGAGTGGACGCCGGAACCGAGGGGGAAACAAGTCTCGCGAGATGGCTCATCATACAAACTTCCTCTCGTTTCGACGCTGCCTTGGGGAAACCCGCGAGCGAGAGCAATGTTGTATCACCCGCTCGCGTATCCAGCCGGACCTAGTGTTGGCTTCGGTTTCGTGGTTATCCCAACGAGAACCGGATCCTTCGCCAGAGTGGCTGATTGAATTGCCGATCAACGTGTGTGCTGCTTGGGACTGCTGGCCCCAGTGCGTCGTCCAGATTAGTTTTTTGGGTTGAGCCGCAGGCGCTAGCCGCGTTTTTAATCGCAAATCATCGTATCGCAGCTAGCGCTTGCGGCTCAAGTCAACCCCTATATTAATCTGGACAGAGCTCTAGCGGTTGTCAGCCAAAGTCTCGGTGACCACCGTTTGGCGATCAAAGTATGTTGCGATCTGATCGACTAAATCTGCAGGTGCTTCGTCGCTGGAAACTGGGATTCCGCCAAGGATTTCGTCGGCATCTGCCATACGCTCTTCGACTTCAATGCGTGTCCCAAGATCTGCAACCAACTGCCGCACCAATCCAACTTGGCTGTCGTTGAAGGAAAAACCATTGCTGGTCTTCGCAACTTCGACCATGGTCAAGCGCGCTTGCAAATTCTCGACTTCCACCTCAAGACTTCTTTTGGCCGCTAACATTTCGTCGAGCTTGCGTCGTGCCCCTTCCAGGTTACGCTCACGAGCCGAAAGGATTTTTTCCAGCTTGTCCGAGGTGGCTTCCTGCATTTGATAGCTCTTGAATCGATCGTTGAGGTCCTTGCGAACATCGTCCATACCATACTTCTTGCCGCCATAGCTAACATACGTTTTGCCGCTTTGAACGTCATCTTTCAGCTTCAGGATGGCATTTTTTGATTTGGCCAACGAGACCTTCTTGGCCTCCACTTCGCGCTGCAGCCGGGCGACTTCGACTTCTTCGCGAGCAATTACCTTGAGATTATCAGCGATGGCGGGCTTGAGATCGGAAATAGAATCACGTGCGCGTTGGATCTCAACGTCGAGTGGAATCTTGTCCTTGATCCTATTTTTGATCGAGTGGAACCCGGTCTTGACGTAGCTGACGGTCGATGTACCCAAAACAAGACCGCCAAGACCTAAAGCGATGGCCGATCCTAACACAACTTTCTTTAGCATGGTTATTCTCCCCCAAAAGGCTGATGAAACAGAGCGAGATAATCTCTCGTCTGCCGGTCCCATTCATCGCGCCGTTTTCAGGTTGACCACCCTTTGTGACCAGAACACCTGAAAACCAACCGCCAGACATGAGGGGCACGGACAAAGGAGCATTCGGAGTGGGTCAGGAATTCTTGGCTGTTTTTTAGGAAAATGTGAAACTCCTGCTGCCCGGGGCTTGTACCCGCCGGACACCAATCCTGTCCGAATGGGGCTTGTACCCGTCGAGCGTTCCCTCGCGATCCATGCACCTTCACTAGAAACCGAAGATCTCCCGGGTATGGCAGTAGCTCAGCAGGACCCGCGGGCCGTATTGCCAGCATTGTTCTTCGGTGTTGTGCCCCAACCTGCGGTTGTGGTATCGTGGTCGGTTGACGTTGCGGGGAGGAATGCCTTGCAAAAACCATTGTGATTCGTTGAAAAATAGCCAGGGACGGCAATGAACATGCGACTTCCATCGCGCCGGAACGGTGCCAGCGCCACCGCCAAACGAAAGCGGCTCGCTCGTGGAACCGAGATACTTTTGCAAGCTGCTCACTCCGTTCAAGCCCTTGCCGAGTCGATCGATGAGGACTTCCTTGTCGCGGTGGATAAACTTCTCAACATGCGCGGAAGTTTGATCGTCTCTGGGATTGGCAAGGCGGGCCTGATTGGAAAAAAGCTGGCCGCCACGTTTGCTTCGACAGGAACCAGAGCCCACTTTCTCCATCCTTCCGAAGCTGTCCACGGGGACCTCGGGCGTGTTGGCCCAACCGATTTGGCATTGGTTCTGTCCAATAGCGGCGCAACCGAAGAGATCGTTCGAATCCTGCCATTTTTGTCCAGACGGGCCGCTGGAATCATCGCCATTACGAGCGGAGCCAATAGTCCATTGGCCCGAGCGGCCGACATCGCCTTGTTGTTGCCTCCGTGCCGAGAGGCCTGCCAACACAATTTAGCGCCGAGCACTAGCACAACCGCCATGCTCGCGATCGGCGATGCGTTGGCTCTCGTCGTAAGCGAGAATCGAGGCTTCAGCATGCAGGACTTCGCGGATTTGCATCCGGGTGGTTCCTTGGGGCGCAAGCTGGCCACCGTTGACGAATTGATGCGTCCGATCGCCGAATGTCGAATCGCAATGGATACGTTGTCGGTCCGTTCGATGTTAATCGATGTGTCGAAACCTGGCCGAAGGACCGGGGCCACCATGTTAGTCGACCAGGCCCATCATCTGGTAGGAATCTTTACCGACAGCGACTTAGCCAGATTGCTAGAGCAACGACGGGACGAAGTCCTTGACAGAAGTATTTCAGAAGTGATGACCAAGACTTTTTCAGCGATTAAAACTGGTGCGAGATTGACAGACGCGATCGACATCATGGTCCATCGCCGAATCAGCGAGCTGCCGGTGGTCGATGTCGATGATAAACCAATCGGAATGATCGATATTACCGACGTCTTGGGATTGGAACATGAAGCGGCCAACGACACTCGCCAGAATGCAAGCTCACAGTTGCGATCCGAGTTTTTGGACGATGCCGAACCGATGGACTGGCTTGGCGGACCGACCAGCCTTAGACTCTTTGGCTCCGATGTGTTTCGGGAGGACTCTTAGTGGCACCGCGCGATACAGACCTTGCCAAACCGATCCGTCTCATCCTATCCGACGTTGACGGGGTACTAACCGACGGAATGATCACCATCGACAACGCTGGAGTGGAGAGTAAATCATTCTATGTTCGCGATGGACACGCGATCAAAATTTGGCGCAAAGCAGGATTCCAATTTGGCCTGCTGACCGCGCGCAATTCACAGATCGTCAAACTCAGAGCCGCCGAGTTGGGCATTACTCTTGTTCGCCAAGGTTTCGCGGAAAAATTGCCTGCCGCACGCGAAATGATTCAACAGGCGGGTGTCGAAATGCATGAGGTCTGTTACATCGGAGACGATCTACCGGACTTGGCCGTCATGTTTGAAGTTGGACTGAGCGCGACCGTAGCGGATGCTTGCCCAGAAGTGAAACAGGCTGCTCGCTGGACAACGACGGCTCTTGGCGGACGAGGCGCCGTGCGCGAGTTGATTGAGCGGCTCCTCAAAGCCAAGGGCCGATGGGAGGACTTTGTGCCCAGCCGGCCCTCATGATGTTTCTGCGCGATTACCTGCGAGTGCTGTTACCATTGGTATTGATGTTTGCGATCTATCACTTGGTCATCGTTCCGCTCGTTGAACCACCCAAGACAAAGCAGCCAATTGCCAAATGGATCGCTCCTGCCATTCCAGACCGCGAGGAATGGTGGGAATCAAGTTTTCCGGAGGGGGCTTGGCAACGCAATCATCCTCGCATTGTTAAGACCGAAAATGCGATCCTCTTATTTCAAACTCGCGAAGCAAAGTCCAAAACACGATGGCTTTTCAAACCGCTCACCATTTTGATCCCGCAGTCAGGATCGGGAGCGGAACCCAAAGCCATCGTCATCCAAAATTCGACTGGTGCAGAAATCGAGTTCAAGTCTGCAGTGGAATGGAGCAAAGAGATTCCACCCATTGAGAGCGGTCATCTGCTTGGTGAAATCACCATCGATTCGCCCGCCGATGAATCGGCCAAGCGAGGAGGAATGCACATTGACGCTCGAGACCTTCGAATCAACAAACGCCAGATTTGGACGCATCAGCCGATCCACATGATGATCGGAAATTCTCGCATCGATGGCCGCGAATTATTGATCCAACTCGACCGGGACTTGCTAACTTCGGAGCCGGACGCACTGAAGGACGACTCCCCCTTCAATGGTCTAGATTTTTTGCAATTATTCTATGTGGATCGCGTTCAGATTGCTCTGAACAATGGAGGCTTGTGGCCCAGCAAAGACGATGCCGAGGCATCCCAGCGTCGTGCTCATGCGACGTTGAAGTGCGGCGGATCCTTCGTATTTCAGTTTCATCAGTCGAAGGCAATTGTTCAGAATGATGTTCATATGGAACATCATGTCGAAGGCATGCCCATCGATACGTTTGATTGCCAGGAGCTTCAATTGCAGATCGGATGGAATCATTCGCAGTCGACTCGATTGAGTTCATCAGGGGCTTCCGCAGCCCTCGCTACTGGTTCATCGAATTGGAAAGTAGATCGACTGGAAGCCTTTGGGGCATTAGGTAAGGACAATCATGATTTTTCGAAGTGGATCAAACTCGATGCACCAAGCATTCAGTCGGAAGCTCAGGGGCAGTACTTGGCAATGGACTTTTTGGCGGGTTCGGTCCAACTCAGCAACCGATTGCCAGACGCTGCGGCGCGGGAATTCCCTCGAGTCTATTTGAAGAAAGACGCCATCCAAGTCTGGTCGCCAGAAGTTCATTATTGGAGCCCAGAGACAGTCGCAAATAGCATGTCTTTGTCGCCACAATCCATGACAGCTCGCAGCAACCGATTGGGAGCCTTGCTCGCCTCCGGAGGTGTCGCACAGATGGACAGCAAGAATGAGTCTTGGAAACTTTCGTGGAGCAAGAAGCTGCGAATAAAACCTGATCAAAACGACCTAACCAAAGACCTTGTCATCATCGAGGGGAGCGCCAACGTGAGCTCTCCCTCCATCGGACGATTCCTTGCGGAAGAAATGCACTTGTGGCTATCTCCAATGACGAATGAACTAGCCGCTAAGCTTGCGCCTCGCTACCCAGACGGAAAAATTCCGCAGTTTTTGCCAGATCGGATGCATGCTCTTGGCGAAGTCGTGGTGAACTCACCTCAATTGCAAGCACGCGTGGAGGACATGAAGATTTGGTTCGCGTACTTGGATGCAGTTGCGACACAAGATACGCCTCACAACGCCGCCACGCCCGCAGTTGGGCAAATGCACTCTAATACCGGTCTCCAACTGTCGGCCTCCTCTGGGCCCCCCCCATCGCCTTTGCTCCAACCCACGCAACCTGCTCGGCCAAGCTCTTTCAGCAGTAACGTTGTTTCTCAATCGTCGCCACTGAACGTTACTGGCAAGGTCATGCAGGCACGCGTTGTCTCGAGCGGAACGAAGGCGTATGTCGACAATTTGCAACTGGATGGAAGTTTTTCGCTGACGAAAGATCAAGCCTCCGATACTTCGCCCTGGCCGTTCGTGGCTACCGGCCAGACATTGAATCTACGTCAAACTCATCCAGATGTTACTGATATTACAATCACAGGCGAACCAAATCGCGACGCCAAGGTAAAGTTAGGAAGCGGCTGGGTACAGGCCCAAGAGCTTCGATTGATGCAAAGCGCAAACGAATTTTGGATCGATCATCCGGGCGAAGCTGTAATTCCGCTAGAGGCGATGCAACGTTCACGCTCACCCTCAATCCATTCACTCGTGAGCGTTCCAAACACCTCAGGCGGGTTTACGCCAGCCCTTGCTAGCACCAAGACTCAAGACGAAGAAGTCATCTGGCGAGAACTCCCACACTTGCGATGGGGCAGACGCATGAAATTTGATGGCCGCATCGCTAAATTCGACGGGGGTGTAACCATCGATTGCCGTGTCGAAACCAATCCATCGACGCTTTGGCATGTTCTATGCAGTGCCGATGAAATGAACGTGGAGATGTTAGAGCCAGTTTCATTGCGAGAGAATTCCGGAGTAAAGGCCAATCCGTCGCAAGTCTCCGTGATTCGACTTCAATCGGCTGCCGAACGAAATGTGGATGTGCGGTTGGTTCAGACTGACCACCAAAACAACCGCCGGTCGACCGAACACCTGAGACTTCCGAAGATCGAGTTCTTCGTGCCGACGCAAGAACTGAAGGGAGAGGGGCCTGGCGAACTGTGGAGCAGACGGTTAGCCAACACCAACCCGTTGCAAGCTGGCTTTGCATCTCAGCCAGCGAAGGAAAGCCTTCGGGATTCCGAGCCGAGCTTGCAATGCATCCACCTAAGCTTTATGGGCGGACTCAATGGCAATTTGGCCCATCGAACCGCAACTTTCTTCAATCGAGTTGCAGCCCTCATGGGTCCAATCCCGAATTGGGATGGTGCAGTGGATGTTCACAACTCGGAACGGCTTAGAAACAATCAGACAAGATTGAATGCAGATCGCCTTTCAATCTTCGATGGATCAGGACTCAGTTGGAACCAACCAACCGTAGGCAGTCGGACTACGACGAACCCGACGGCTTGGGAAGTCGAAGCGCAAGGCAGTGCCAATCTCGAATCATTGACGGAACGGGGCGAGCTGAACGTCGAAGCGGATAGTTTGAAGTATCACGCTGCGAACGACGTTGTTCGAATCAGTGGAACCGCTCGCCAACCTGCGGTCATAACTCACGCAGTTGGCAGCAATGAACCTCCCATGACGACGAGACTAAATTCCGCTGCGATAAGGCTAAAAACTGGGGAGATTGAAGGAATGCAAATCCAGAGCATCGGCGGCTCATTGCCAGCCCATATGCAACGTGCCGGTAATCAGCCAGCCGGTTCGCCCGGTTCACGCAACCAGACCAATCCAGTCGCCAGTCCCAACGACCAGCTTCCCAGCCCTCGCCCAATGTCAATCCTGCCAAGGCAACGATAGATTCTGCCCGCTGGGATGGGTTTTCCATCTGTGCACTGGCCTTGCCATCTGTGCTAATCGAAGCCGAGCCGAAACATAGCACAGATAGCTGCGCCGGAGCACAGATGAGCGGAGCAGAATGATCCAAGTGACGGTAGATCATCTCGATTGATCCGATGGCAATTTAGTCCCGGTAGGGACAACAGATGTCTAGGCGGCGGTGACAACCGCCGATGGGCCGCAGGCCCAAACGTGCGCGCCAGTCCCGGAGGGACGACAGATCACGGATGCTGCCGATAATAACTCAACGTTCATCGACTGTTGACGCGACAAATCAGCCACGAAGTCTGACACTGCATTCAATTGAAAGGGGATCCGGCGAAAGACGCGGAATTCGCATAGCGTTTGGCGTCATAGGCCACCAACCGTTTGCGTACGTTGGCACGAGCCGCGACATCGCTTCGAGTGTGTTGTCAATCTTCCTGTCGTGAAATCTTCCTGTCGCTTTCGATCGTCATTAAGGTCACCAGATGGTGGTGAATGTTGACCCAGTGCAACCGCTTTAATGGACTGGCCGAAAATTCTAAACCGACAAGTCGACCACACGACTGACGGTTTAACTATTAGAATGTAGCCACCTTCCCCTCTTCTATCCCCTCCATGGAGAATCACACAACATGTTGCGATCGATCGGTTACTTTTGCATTGCAGCACTCTTGTTTTTTCCGGCGCTCGTTCTGGTACTGCCCTCTTCGTACGCTCAAGATTCGGCTCGGCCATCCGCTGCCATCGTTCCTGGCGCTCGAGTGGCAATTATCGGCGACTCTATTACAGAACAAAAACTGTACAGCAAATACATGGAGGCGTACCTCCTCGCATGTTCAGGTGTACCCAACGTACACGTTTTCCAATTCGGGTGGAGCGGGGAGCAAGCTAGCGGATTTGCGGCCCGTATGGAAAACGATCTCACTGCCTTCGGACCGACCGTGGCGACCCTCTGTTATGGAATGAACGATGGCTCTTACAAACCTTACGACGAGGAGATTGGCAAACGATACGAAGGCAACATGCGAAAGATCCTTGATAAGATGGATGCATTGGGTGTCAAATCGGTCGTTGTAGGTTCGCCGGGCGCGGTCGACACCCATTTCTTTCGACCGGGACAGATGATGGGTGACAGGCCGGCTCACATCGCCTACAACGACAACTTGATGCACCTGCGCGACATTGATAAGAGCTTGGCCAACGAAAAACGAAAGCTGTTCGCAGATGTTCACACCGCCATGTTCGACGCGATGACCAAAGCCCAAGCAGCCATCGGAAAACAATACGATGTTTGCGGGCGCGATGGCTTCCATCCAGGTAACAACGGTCAACTTCTAATGGCGTACGCGTTTTTGAAGGGGCTGGGGCTAGACGGCAAGATTGGAGAAGTCGGTGTCGATTTGAAGGGATCCACTTCGATTACCAGCGGTCACAAATTGCTTAGCGAATCCGCAGGTACCATAGAACTTGAAAGTACGCGTTGGCCTTTTTGCTTTCAAGGGGACGGGAAATCGTCTGGCAGTACTCGGAGCATTTTGCCATTCACTTCGTTTAATACCGACTTGAATCGATTCGTATTGAAAGTGAAGGGGCTTGATGCGACACATGCCACAGTTAAGTGGGGCAATGCATCAATGAAATTTACACGCGAACAGCTTGCGACGGGTGTCAATTTAGCCGCGGAATTCTCGGAGTCCCCGTTCGATGGCGCATTTCAAAAGCTTCTCGACGCGATCGCGAGCAAACAGAATTTCGAGACGTACATGATCAAAACGATCATTACCGATTTTCGATCTTTTCCGAAGGAGGTAGTAGTCGACGAAGATCTTAAGAAAGCAATGGCTGTTTTCCGAAAAAGCTTCTTGGCAAGCCAACAGCAACTCGACGCAGTCGTTCAAAAGTTGCTTGTGCCGGTGAAGCATACGTTGCAAATCACCCCAGCAAGTTAAGCATCATTTGTTTTTCCTTTCGTTCGCCTTGCGTTTTGCGTTTGACGCAAAAGCAAGGTCGAGTTCGGCAGGACGTGCGTTGGTAAATGAATCGAGGACTTTTTGCAATTCAATGGCGGCCTTCTTAGCCTCCATGGATAGAGAG
>JBEBHM010000805.1:0-3793 GCA_040080875.1 Pirellula sp. | reverse complement strand
GTTCCATGGGATACTTGCGAATTGCGTCGGCAGCGACGGAGTGTGTCTCCGCACTAGCGTTGAACAAAGCAATTCGGACAAGAGCCGAACATGCATCGCGTGAGCGTATTGAGGCTATCTTGACAACCAATGGTTTTGCTAGATCGTCATCAATATTTGTAGCGAACACTTCAAGAGCAGACATAGCGGCACTGGAATCGATGCCGTCTAATTGCTTTAGTCCTTTGCTCATTCGCTTTGCGTTACCTGACTGGAGATCCTCAACGATTTGTCCTATTCTTGGAACCCAATCCTCGAGCGAGTCTATCTTCCGTTTTATGTCCTTCTGTGAAGTTGCCAACAGACCAGCGTCGACCCAATCATCTCCTACACGAACGTGCCCAAGATACTTGCGCGCGTCCGAATTGTCTGGCTCTGTCATAAGCACTCCATAATAATGTGCTCGTGCTTGATCGTTCAATTGATGCAATACGCACCATTTCGCGAGCAGGAAGTGCCTTTGTGGGTTTTTTTTCAGCTCATCGCGCTTCGCCAAATATTGCGATTCTTTTTTAGATTCAATTTGTTCGTTGTACGACCTCCATTCGTCGCCTTGCCGGATCTTGCCTGCTTGCCAAGCCGCAAAAGGCGTCACATGTGAGTCTTCCGCTGCACTGGCGCGTTGCACTAATTCACCGGCTGCTTCCTTCTTTAGGATGGTTTCTAAATCGACGGGCTCATTTGCGACGGCGAAGGTACCCATTGCAGCAAACGCAGATACAACTGCTGATCTAAAAAGTGATTTGCAAGAGATAGTCAGCATGAAAGCAACTCCGATGAGAAGAGAAGACGTGGAAGCAAAAAGCTGACAATACCGATTGGAGTGCTACAATTACCCATTGTCAACAGTTTTCGTAAAACTCAAAGACAAATTCCTCGCCCCCAATTGAAAGTTAATCCGCAATGTCCCATACTCAATCTCACAATCCTTAGGAAGCAATGCCCCCGTAGTAAATTTTGCTTCGGCTTTGCAACGCTGCGGGCGCAACTGCAACTTGAGGTTAGGTAGTACTTTGACACGCGTTGCGGTAAATCGGATTTCGCCGCGAATGTTATTATTGAGGCACGGCATGGATATGTTCCAAGCGGTTCGATTATTTTGCCTTGCCATGCCGATGATCGCGGCAGTGATCTTTCCCAACTCGATTCTTGCTCAAGTCGCAATACCGATAGGAGATCCAAGTTCAAAGTACGCCTTATCCATTGCGGAGCTCGATCACAAGTTTCAAGAGCATCTCAACCGTGTCCAAGGTCTGATCGCGGAACGACAGGACACACTTAATAGACTTGCGGAAACGAAAAAACAGGTTGCCAACATTTTGAATGCAACGGAGCTCAGCTCTTTGCAACAGTTACAAACCGAACTGGCAGCTAGTGCTGTCCAAGCGGAAACCGATCAACTGATCATTTCTCGACAACAGTCAACCGCAAAATCTGGAGCGCTAAACTCGATCGGAAATCGACGTTTACCGAGAATTGGGATATCGACAGAATTTGTGAAATCGTTTTCGTCGATGGCGAAACAGACTTCTGACCTGAAAGTTCAGTCCGACATGTTATCGCATCAGATCAAGACACTTAAAATAGCAAACAATCTTGCACTCGATCGTTTTCGCAGTCAACTAATCGAGCTGCAAAAGGCCTCCAAAGAGATGCTCGATTGGAACGTAAAATACGTCGCAATGTTCGATCGGTACTGGGAATTGGCCGATGTGGCTGGAGTGCGAAGCGATCTTGAGTTGCAAGCGGCAAGCACTCAACTCGAGAAATCGTTAGATGACAATCCTGGCGCCGTTTTTCTCAAGGCCGTCACTTGTGCACGGCTCGAGCAATTCGATGATGCCACGGAACTTCTAGAACGGCTTGCGCCTTTAAAGGAGTTGGAAATGGTCGTCTTGGCCATGCGAGCTGAGATTCTGACACGAAGTGGCAAAAAGAAGGATGCTGCGGCTACTTTGCGAAAAACGGCCTCACGAGGTCTTGGCGATCCACGTGTGCGAATGCATAGAGCTGTCGCGTTCGCTGCAAGCGGACTACTGAATCAAGCTGAGACCGAGTGGGAGGCACTGCTAAAGTTAGGTGGACATTCCCTCGCCTGCCGAAGAGGATTAGCGCTCATCCAAGGCTCGATGCCCTCACCATCGAACCGAATTAAATCCAAGGCGTTAGAAAACGCCGAACTGGCAATGCAATTAGGTGGAGAGGATTGGTCGTGCGACATCGCGATGGCTATTGCAACTGCTGCGAATGGAAAGACGGAGAAGGCGATTGAAGCGGCCACTCAAGCCTCCCAAAACGCAGTCGGCAACAACCAAGAATTCTGCAAGTCGATTCTGAAGAAATTGGAGAATGGAGAGCCAATTGCTTGGCGGTTTTAGGCGTGGCGGAGATTTTGTTTGTCGAATCCCGCAGACTTGCTCTGCGGATTGTTAGGTTTCGAGCTACACAATGCGAATCCCACGTGTGCTGCAGGATCGATTGATGGCCTTCGTCATGATTCGCACAGAACGGCAATGCCAGTTCATTGATGGAAATCCGATCGAATACGAAAAGAGATATCGCATCGTGGAAGATTTGATCTGTCGTCCCTATCGGGACTGGCGCGCGCGGGTTTGGGCCTGCGGCCCAACGGCGGTTATCACCGCCGCCTAGGCATCTGCCGTCCCTACCGGGACTAGTGCAATTCCATCGTCCCTACCGGGACTGGTGCCACCATTTCAAGCGATCATTTCTTCTCGCCGATCGGATCGCTTTCCTTTGGTTTCGAGGCTTGATCGTCAATAACCACTCTGGATTTCAAGTTCGCAGGTGACTGCTTACTAATCGATCGCAGTAAGCTTTCAATTTGAAGGTTACTGCGCTCATCTGCAGATACTACTAACATCGAGCCAATGTTCTTTATGGAATATGTGCCACCCGCATTTTGCCACATGTCGGGTACAACCATCGTTTCGATCAAATCGATAATCTCCGTCGTTAATCCATTGTCCGAGACTATGTAGCTTAAATCGTAGTATCGGATGACTCCTCGACAAGAATCTAGGGAGGTGATGACGACCGTTTCATTATGGATTTCATACGTGAGCTGAAGCGGATCGAGGATCATCGCCAAACAATCGCGCACTCGCGTCGATTGTCTCTTGATCGTTATAGGCTCTTTTTGCGAAATGCTCTCGTCCTCCAGTGCTAAGGCGTCTACGACGAATGGGACATGGACGGCTTGCTCAAAGAATTTGGCAACTTCAGAAATCGGTACAGCATCGAACTCTACGTCAGCAATTCCCGGCAAGCGCCAAAGTCCAATGATTTACAACGCGCGTGAATGCTATCGCGGCGCGATGAATTTTTGAAATCCCTGGTTTTTGATTCCATCGTTTTATTGAGTTTACCTTATGTTGGTTCCTGCCACAGGAGGCCAATCATGACCAAGTCCAGTTCGGTTGAAGCGCGTCAGTATCTTTCTATCGACTCAATGATCCAAGGGCTACGTGAACGTTTCGAAGCAATTCCCGATCCGCGTCGCGCCGCAAGCACTGACCACACGCTGGCTGATTGCTTAATGGCAGCATTCGCCATGTTTTCCCTCAAAGATCCCTCGCTACTCGCGTTTGATCAGCGTCGCCAAGACCAGAGCCTAATGAATCTGTACCGAATTAAGTCCATCCCCAGCGATACACAGCATCGCGAGATCCTTGACCAAGTGGATCCCAAACAACTCAACGAATGCTTTGCCGACATCTTTTACGAACTACAA
>JBEBHM010000136.1:0-14266 GCA_040080875.1 Pirellula sp. | reverse complement strand
TTCGTACGCTTGATTCCAACGAATCCAGTGTTTGCAACAACCGCTTTTGCGAGGCCAAGTCGATAACGGGTCCCCTGCCAGCATTGGGATTCTGGCTTGTGTCATCCAGTTGAAGTGCATTCATGTCTTCGACCAGTCGTTCTTGAACGATCGGGCCACCGACTTCCATCATGATACTGCTGGCCATGCATCGCTGGCCCGCACAACCAAACGCCGATCCGATGATAGCCCGACTCGTAGAATCGATATCAGCGTCCGGCATCACGATCAAGACGTTCTTCGCGCCTCCGGCAGCTTGAACTCGTTTTCCATGAGAAGTGCCAAGTATATTCGGAATGAATTCGATAGACATGCGTGATCCTAACGCGTTAAAAACCAAGCAAAATCAATGAATGCACTACGCAAGTCGCGAGCGTACCATGTTAACGGATTTTGAATACCGATATCGTATGGTGGTCGTCATTCACTGTGTTTTTCAAGCCAGGGAAGGGCATGTCAAAGTTTACAACAATCAGCTCGTCACCTCGAATCACTGGCTCGCAGGGTTGGTCCAGCAATCCTGTTGCACCGGAATCGTCGTCGTTCTCCCAGAGGACCTATAGCGAATGATCATCGACGCTATCATCAGGCGGCATCTCACCCGACTTGACACGATCATGAATCTGAATCCAACGCTCTCGCAGTCGTCGATCAGCCAGATCGAAGGTCAGTGCTGTGAGGTCCAGTCCCCCTTCTGCCAATGCGCCGTTATGGCAGTCGAAGCAAGTTCGCTGGATCAGTTCGCCAATTGGCTTGGGGAGATCTGACGCGGATAAATTCGTCGCAGCAATGGAGACTAGCATGCACACACCATGTCCCATGGCCAACCTTCGAATTGCAGATGGCACACCGTATGTGCGTGCTTCCAAGTAGCTTATGTCAGGATCTCCAATTGTGGCAGTAATTTGTTTGTTTCACTTTTTGCTTTGGATTGGTTTGATGATTGGTGATTTGCGACCGACGATCGACCAAGGAAAAAACATGAACAGAGCAAAACTCACTGACAACTTCAACTGATTGGTGATTGATGATTGATGATTGATGATTTGTGAAGTGGTGGGAGTAGGGAATCCCCGGCCTACTGTTTTATTGGCAGCACGATCCGAGACGCCTTTAGCGGCGAGTGATAGACCGACTCCGTCGAGATCAATGTACTGGCGTCGAACGGACCTTTGCCCGTATTTGAATTTCGATCGTATAGAGGGAACAGAGAACCGCAGATGTCGACTCGAAGTCGATGTCCCTTGGCAATCGTTGCGGCACAAGGACCGAGATCCACAGTCATCTCGTACACTTTGCCGGGTTGCAGCGGCGATGGTTCAAGCAAAGAATCTCGATATCGACCGCGAAGAATGCCGGTTGCAAGATTCTGCGCAAAACCGTCCGGTCGTACATCAACCAGCTTGACGGCCCAATCCGCATCCGGCGTATCGGCGCTCACAAACAGTTTTGCTTCGACATTGCCCGCAAAGCTGAGCGACTGAGTCAACACATCGCTTGTATAGACAAGCACGTCATCTCGATCTTCGAGAGCACTCTGATCCACCGGTCCCCATACCGCAGCTTTCATCGGACGCCTCTCCGTGACGGGGCAGGCTGGTACAGGATGGGCCGGATCTGAGCGAAATGTATCCGCTGGTTCTTCGCCAGCAGGTTGGTCGCGGTTCAACTTGCCCGCGCCGGTACGAGTGTTCGCTTTGCTTTTCGAATGAAGGTAGAACGATGTCGAAGAGGAGCCTTCGGGCGGCCATGTCTGCGCGTCATACCAAACGTTGTCCCCCATGGAGAAATATCGTACGGGCGGAAACGGCTTGGCGATCGCGACGGGATCCTGTTTGAGATGGCGATCGAACCAATCCATTTGAAGTGCGAACGTATCCACTGCAGCATTAGGACCGAAGTCAACTTCGGCAACCGTCCCCTTGCCAACAGTGCCGTGATCCCACGGACCAAGGACCAGTCGTTGCTGCTTGCGTGTCTGCGGATCCCGAGCCTGCTGCATGATCATGAAGTTCCCGACGGACTCACGCGAGAAGTAGTCGTAGTAGCCCACGACATGCAATGCGGGCATTTTCAAGTTGGGCAGTTCGTCTGTCAGATCCAGTCGCCGCCAGAATCCATTCGGTTCAGGATGAGTGAGGTACGCATCTAGCCATGGCATTGGCCAGCCGATCGCCTCGTCGACATCGCTCAGCGGTAACCGCAGGAGCGCTTCATTCATATCTGCCTGCTGCACACCTTCGGGCTTAGGAGTGTTTCCCGCCAGCCAGCTTGAAATCAGCGACAACCTGACGGCACCGCCGAGATACAGGTTGCGATAAAAACTGCTCCACGTTGCAGTCGGCGTTATCGTGACCAGCTTTGGTGGATGCTCGACGGCAGCTTGCCATTGCGTAGCACCAACATACGAACTGCCCCACATTCCGACACGACCGCTGCACCATGGTTGATTTCCGATCCATTCAATCGCATCGAATCCATCCTGACCTTCGTTGTTGTAGGGAAGGAACACTCCCTCCGATGCGAATTTGCCGCGGCAATCCTGAACGACGGCAACATATCCCGCAGCTGCGAACCGTTCCGCCGCTCCCTTGGCGAGAACCTTGTTGTAAGGGGTTCGCATCAATACGACCGGAGCAACGTTCGTTGTGTCGCCACGATAGATGTCGGTCGCCAGATTGACGCCGTCCCGCATCGAAACCATCACGGTTTCGACTCGAACTTCGGCGTATGCCTCGAGCGGCGCGAACAGCAGGGCTGTGAAGACCAGAAGACAGCAAGGTTTCCGACAGGTAAAGGTATTACTTTTGATCATTGCGTTGACCGCCCTATTTGTGTAAACGGATTCGACCTCTCACTGGAACTTCAGTTCGACCTTGGGCAGCAGGGCTTTGATCCTGGCCTGGGTTTCTGAAGTGAAAGGCTCCTTGACCGGTATCAGACGCAGGGACTTGAGGTGGGCGAAGTCCGCGAGCAGGGCCAGTCGCTCGTCGGGGAGCGGGACTTTGCCGAGTTCAAGGCTTTCGAGGTGCCTCAGAGCTGCGATCATCTGCAATTCGGCATCGGTCAGCATCTTCGCATTGGTCAGCGTGAGGCGTCGCAGCGTGGTGATGTCTTTGACCAGCGGGATGCTTGCCGCCGATTCGAAGCCTTCGCCAAGTTGCAAATACTCCAGCGGCAGTTTCGAAAGATGGACCAGGGTCTTTGGCGTCCCGTTTGCCGTGCCAATCTCAAGGCCTTTCAACCTGGTAAGCTTTGCCAGATGGACCGCCCCAGCGTCCGTAAACTTCGCGTGCGCGAGGCTGATGCTTTCGAGGTTTGGCAGATGGTCACAGAGTTCCTTCAAACCTTCGTCGTCGATGCTGCTACCGCGGTGGCTGACTTTGACGAGCCTTTGGAAGCCGTCGAACTTCGCATAAGCCTTGCCCGTGATCGCGGTACCGACGAACGAGAATTGCTCCAATTTCTTCAAGCCCGCGAGTTGTTCCATACCAGTGTCGGTGAGCTTGCCGTTGTTGGTGAAACGGAGCGTCTTGAGGTTCGTGAGCTTCGCGATGTGCGACATCCAAGCATCGTTGAACTTGGTCGAGATGACGTTCAGCGACTCCAGCGTCGTGATGTGTCCCAGATGCTCGAAGAAGGCCGCGTCATAGGGATCATCCTTGCGATGGTCGTGCGGACCCGCGCCTGGCACCGCGAGATCCACGAGCTTGAGGCCTTTGCCGTCCTCGGTCTTTTCGACTTTTCCTTTAGCGGATTCGACGGCGCGGATGACAGCTTCGACATGCGGGTCCATTGCGAAGGCCATTGTCGCGAAAGAGAAGGTAGTGAGGGCGAAGAAGAGCGGAGTGGTGAGTTTCATGTTCCTTAGTTCTTTGTTCTTTGTTCTTTGTTCTTGGTTGTCAGTGTTGTTACGCCAGGATCTCCTTCACCACGGAGCCATATACATCGGTGAGCCGGAAGTCACGGCCGACATTGCGCCACGTCAATCGCGTGTGATCGAGGCCCAATAAGTGCAGCATGGTGGCGTGCAAATCGTGAATGTGGACCTTGCCGTCGATGACTTTAAAGCCCATGTGGTCGGTCTCGCCGTATGTGTGCCCGGGCTTGATTCCGCCGCCGGCCATCCAAGCGCAGAAGCTTTGTGGCTGATGCTCGCGACCGTGCTTATCGATCGGTGCCGTGCCGCTTAAGTCTTGACTCCATGGCGTGCGCCCAAATTCGCCAGACCAAAGAACGAGCGTGTCTTCGAGCATTCCTCGCTGTTTCAAATCTTTGACGAGAGCGGCAACCGGTTGGTCGGTCTGTTTGCAGAGCCTGGGGAGATTGCCGCGAATGTCGCCGTGATGATCCCAGCCATCCATCGTGACTTGCACAAATCGAACGCCTGATTCGCTAAGCTTGCGAGCCAATAAGCAGGCCCGCGCATTCTTGTCGGTCTCTTTGCCACCGACGCCGTACATCTTGAGCGTCTCTACACTCTCCTTCGAAACGTCGACTAGGTTTGGCGTCTCAGTCTGCATTCGAAATGCCAGCTCCATGTTCTGGATCATCCCTTCCATACTCGTATCGCCGCGAAGTTCATCAAGCAAACGCTCGTTCATCCGACGCGTAAGATCCAGTCGCTTGCGCTGAACAGCATCGCTTATCGACGCATTTTTGAGGTTCGCTATCGGAGAGCTCTTATTATCAAGCGGTATGGTTAAGGCCGTCCCTTGATGGATCGCAGGCAGAAATGCCGAACCATAAGTGCGAACGCCCTTCGGATGAATCGTGATAAAGCTAGGTAGGTTTTGATTCTCGCTCCCCAGTCCATAACTGATCCACGATCCCATCGACGGGCGGACTTCCGTGAAGCTCCCTGTATGAAACTGATTCTCAGCACTCGCGTGTTGAGGGTTGTCCGCGTTCATTCCCCGCAGCAAACATAGATCATCGGCGATCTCAGCAAGATTGGGCATTAAGTCGGATATCATCATCCCCGACTGGCCTCGCGGTTTCACAGGAGCCATCGCGCCCAGCGCTAGAAACTTTTCAGTCCCAACTTGGGTCACGTTGCGGTCCAGTGGAGAATCGATCGCCTCGCCATGCTTGCCACTGATGTAGCCTTTGGGATCAAACAGATCCATCTGCGACGCGCCACCCGCCATGAATAGAAAGATGACCCGTTTGGCTCGGGGTGTGAAGTCCAATGCACGGGCCCCCGAAGCCTCTGATGCAGCATGAAGCATGCCGTGCAATGCCAGTGCGCCAAAACCACAAGCGGCATGTTGCAAGCACTGACGACGATTGGGAATGTAATTGTTAATCATGGTGGGACAAAACTTTCGTAGGACGGCCTTTCCAGGCCGTCTGCAAAATCGAGACGGCCTGGAAAGGCCGTCCTACCAATGTGGATCAAAGACGAAATACAAAATGGTTTGAGGATAACAAGCTGTGACATAGCTCCTGCCAGACAATCGAGTCAGTGGTAGCTTTATTTGGTTCGTTCGTGACAAGCGACTTGGCTTCTTCAAGAAATGAGCTTGCTTCCTGTCGCTCGACGGTGGTAATCGGCCGACCTAAGACGCGAATCCAAAGCTGGCTTAATCGTTCGTCATGCGTTGCCGACCTGGCCAGTAACGGATCGACTAACGACTTTGCTCTCTTGCGAAACAGGTCGTTGTTCATCAAGAAGAGCGATTGAGTCGGAACGACCGTTTGATTGCGTTGACCTGCGATCTGCGCCGGATTCACAAAGTCGAAGTACGTCCTGACGCGATCGTCGTTGGTAAAGCCGTTCCGCATGACCGGCAAGTAAACGGTTCGTTCAAATTCCTGAGACGGCCGAGGTTTGCGATGGGTATAGTTGGGCGGATTCACTCCCTTCTGGACCAAAGCCCCGGTGTTCTCGACGACTTCGATAACCAACGCTGGCCCACCGTGACTTTCTTGTAGCTCACCGCTGACCGCAAGGATAGAATCTCGGATTGCCTCAGCGTCCAAACGTTGCCGATTCATTCGCCAAAGCAAGCGATTATCTGGATCGCCGAGTGCGCCTGCTACACTAGGGTTCGCGCTGCTGAGTCGATAAGTACGGCTAAGGACCAACGAGCGAATCAATGTTTTTTGCGACCAGCCATCCTTCATGAAGCGAGTGGCAAGGTGATCGAGTAACTCAGGATGACTTGGCACTTCGCCGCGCGCGCCGAAATAATCGATCGATCGTACGAGCCCTTCACCGAACAGCTTTTGCCAGATGCGATTGACCGTGACGCGAGCTGTAAGTGGATTCTTTGCGTCGGACAGCCAATCCGCCAGTTGCAATCGTCCGCTTTGACCATTGGGGATTTCAGGAAAGTCCTTCCACGAAGCGACTCTTACCGCGCTTCGTGGAACGATCTTGCCCGGAGCATACGGATTTCCGCGAATGTAGACCGGCATGTCAGACGGTTTCTCATCATCGTGCATTGCGAAAGCTTTGGGGACTTTGGAGGAGAAGAACTCTGCATGCTGGATCTCTGTACCAAGTGCCTTGAGCTTTTCGGTTAGTTCATCCCTTTGCTTGGTGAGCGATTCCAATGTAGCAGGCACAACCTCTGCGTCGCGGCTAGATGGTTCGGGATTCGATTGTGCTTCCTTGCTTTTTCCGCGATCGGTTTTATCATCTTTGATTTCTTTGCTGTCGGCGGACGGCACTCGGAGTGTGCCTGCTACTTTGTTGTCGGCGGATGCTTTTTCGCGCTTCGCAATTTGAGCAACGATTGTTTTCTTTTCGGCGTTGAGCTTAGTTTGTTCAGCCTTCAAGCTTGCGATCTTCTGCGTATGCTCTTCTTCGAGCTTTTTCCGTTCGTCAAGCTGCTCAGGAGTTTCAGGAAGCTCGGTCGCGTTAAGCGTACTCCAGACGCCAAACGGAATCTTGTGTGTCGATGGCGAACTACGCAGTATCCCAGCGATCCCGTAATAGTCATCGACTCCAATCGGGTCGAACTTGTGATCGTGGCAGCGTACACAACCTAAAGTCATGCCGAGAAATGCAGTTCCGATCTTGCTAACCTGCGTATCGATATGATCGGTCTCCATCTTTGGTTTGTCTGGCTCGACAATCTCGACATCACCTACCATCAAGAAACCCGTTGCCGTAATGTTGTTGGCTTTCTCCTGAGGCGTAGAAGCTTCCAATAAATCGCCCGCTATCTGCTCGCGAACGAAACGATCGAATGGTTTGTCGCTATTGAAGGCTTCTATCAAATAATCGCGATAACGCCAAGCGTGTTCAGCAAAAACATTGTTCGATGTGCCGATCATGTCGGCATAACCGGTGAGATCCAGCCAGTGCCGTGCCCAACGCTCACCATAGGCTCGTGAATCAAGCAATCGATCAACGACCGTCTCGCAGGCATGCGGAGAATTGTCTCGAATAAACGCATCGATCTCGGTCTGCGTGGGAGGAAGCCCCGTCAAATCGAGACTTACTCGTCTTAGCCATGTGTAACGATCCGCATCCCCCACGGGTTGAATACCAGCCTCTTCTTGCTTAGCAAGAATAAATCGATCGACCGGATCGAGCGGCCACGATTCATTGTGTACGGTAGGTGGCCGAGAATCTGCAATCGGTTGAAAGGCCCAGAATTTGCGACCTTCGTCGAGGTCGATCATTCGAGCGGTCGGTAGCTCCTCGGCCACACGCGGATCGGGAGCCCCCATCGCAATCCAAGCTTGAAAATCGGCGATGATTGAATCAGCGAGCTTTCCCTTGGGAGGCATTTCCGCATCTTCATATCGCATCGCCTTGAGAATGGGACTGCGTGCAGGCTCATTGGGGACGATAGAAGGACCGCTGTCGCCCCCTTTTAGCAGCCCGGCCCGATGATCAACACGCAATCCAGCTTGTACGATCTTGGCTCCGGCCGCATGACATTCGTAACAATGTTCGACAAGCACTGGACGTATCTTCTTCTCAAAGAACTCCAATTGCTCCGGTGTATTGGTTTGTTCTTGGCCATTCGCGATCAAGCAAATTAGGACGCATGAGATTTGTGCCGCAACCAAACAACTGATTCGCATTGTAGTCTCCTATGGCTTCAGCCGATCGAGTACGGCTTGCATGTGCCTGCGCATCGCAAGTTCTGCCGCGTCGGGATCATGATCGCGAACAGCCTTCAAAACCGCTTTGTGCAGTTTTCGACCGAATTGATTCTCACGCTGAGTCGGTGTCGTGCGAACCATCTGGGTCAACACAAATTCGTAAATTACTTCCATCAGGTTCTGCATCAAGACGTTGCCTGCGATCTCGATCAGCTTTCGATGAAAGCGGAAGTCGATTTCAAGCGCGTCTGCATAGGGCAAATCCTCATCATCCAGTCTCTTGAGCAGAGCTGTGAGTACATCAATGTCCTCAGTTGTTGCATTTTCAGCAGCCTGTCGAGCGGCCTGGACTTCAATTGCCGAACGCAATTCGGCATACGACAACAACTCCTGCGGCGAAATTGTCACAGCAGACTGCAACAATCGCACACAGTTAGCCAGGCTGTTCGTGTCCCCGACGAATGTGCCGCGTCCGCGCTGAATGTCGACCAAGCCCAGGCTTTGAAGTCGAGCCAAGGCTTCACGAAGCACTGGACGGCTGACCTGCAATTGCTCCACCAGTTCATGCTCGCCTGGGAGCCGCGAACCAGCTGCCAGCTTCTGATCTTTGATCACGCGGGCAATCCGGTCCACGACCAAATCCACCGTGGTCCGTCGCTCAATTGCTTCCAACTGCATCAACCATCTCCCAACTCGAGGCCACATGTCACCTGGTCAAGTTGTAATACATGTTAACAGGGTGCTGATTCTCGATCAACAGCTTGACGAGGCGAGCCATGCAATGAGCGTCACGGCGCAAGCCGTCCGGTTTCGCAGTGCAGCTACTTCTATCAGGCATCGCATCAGATTGGTTCCTTGCAGCTTTGGGTGAGGCCCGGCTTCAGGGCTGTTCGGGAACTCGATTACTACTTGGTTAAGCTCACTTATTCAGCCGGGTCGAGCACGAGCAAATGCACGCCGCGCACATAGTTCTTGACGTTGATGCGGAACGCTTGCATGTGCGGAGAAACCGAGTGTGCCTTGAGTGCGGTGAGGTCTTCCCACTTTTCCACGACGACGACCTTGTCAGGTCCAACTTTGGCTTGATTGGACAGATCGGTCTGCGAGTCGATCGCAGGGCCGTATTCAATGCAGCCTTTCTCGGCACGAACATCGGGAATGAGTTTACGGAACACAGCCAGATAGGCTTCACGTGTGCCCGGAGCGAGCTCGATGGTGGCAATCACGTGAATCATCGCAATCGCTCCTTGTGGCTTTCGATGTGCTTGCGCAGCTCTGCGGTCGCTTTGACGAGATTGCCGGCGGCCAGGTGATCGATAAGGCGGCGGTGACTCTCCACTCCCTCTTTCCAGCCCGCTTTCTTCACGCTCTCGCGAAACCTCTGAAAAAAGACGTGCAGCAAATCGCCGAACGCCACGAGCGGTTGCAGTCCGCTTGCCTCAAGCAGCGACCGGTGGAACTGAATATCAATCGCGATGAAAGTCTTCAGGTCGCGTGCCGACTCAAACTGCCGGACGATCTCGCGCAGACCCGCTTCAATCGCCGGGTCTTTTTTCATCCGCTGGACAACATGCGGCAGCACACCGGTTTCCAAAATCACGCGGCTGTCGATGAGCTGCTGCGGATCGGCCTCCAGCAAGCCGGCATGAAAGCTCAAATGTTCCGTGAGCCGTTCCATGTCGATGCGCCTAACGGTCAGCCCAACCCCAGCCTTCGATTCCACGATTCCCAAAAACTCCAATGCTTTCGTGGCTTCGCGAAGACTCATTCGACTAATGCCAAAGGTCTCGGCAAGCTTGGATTCCGTCGGGAGCCGATCACCTGGGCCAAGCTTCTCCGCGACGATGTACTGCTGGATCTGATTGGCGACCTGGTCGCGCACTTTTGGACGGCGAAGAGTCTGCATCTCGAAATTCTCACGGTAGGGATTGCAGGGGAAACCACAAGTGAATAGATTATCTTACAATAAGATCGGCGTCAACAGCGACGCTATCATGTGTCGTAGGGAACTTTCCATGCCAATCGTCTCAATTACCGACTATACATTTCCCTCCCTCGATATCGAAGAGTCGCTCATTCGCGCCGCAGGAGGCGAGTTGCGGAGCGGCAATGACGAGCAAGTTGAGGCGTTAAAGCGACTCGCCGCCGATGCGGATGCAGTCATCACACAATTCGCACCGATCAACGCCGAAGTGATCGGAGCAGTGATCGGAGCCATGCAGCGCGCGAAGGTCATCGTCCGCTACGGCATGGGCTACGACAACGTCGAAGTGAAGGCGGCGCGCAAGCGAGGCATTCCTGTCTGCAACATCCCGGACTACTGTATCGACGAGGTCGCCGATCACACGCTCGCATTCATACTGGGCACCACACGACAAGTGGTTCCGAACACGCTGCATGTTCGCGACGGAAAATGGGGGCAAGCGACGCCGCTTGATCAACTGCGAACTCTGCGCGATCAAACCGTGGGGATTGTCGGGTTCGGACGCATCGGGCGAGAGGTCGCAGCGCGACTGGGTCCGTTCAAAAGTCGCCGGCTGGTCTTTGATGCCTTTGTGCCAGCCGATGCTATTCGCACCGCCGGTTGCGAACCGGTGACGCTGGATGATCTGCTCGCTCAGTCCGACATCGTGACGCTGCACTGTCCTTCGACTCCCCAGACGAAAAAGCTGCTCAACGCGTCTTCCATCGCGCGGATGAAGCCCGGATCTGTGGTCATCAATTTGGCTCGGGGTGATCTCGTCGACACGGCGGCCCTCGTCGCTGCGTTGCAATCCGGACATCTGGCCGGGGCGGCGATTGATGTCTGCGACCCGGAGCCGATTCCGACCGACAGTCCCCTACGTTCACTTCCCAATACAATCGTCGCTTCGCATATCGCGTCGGCAAGTCCAAAGTCGGTGCGGACGTTGCGAGAAACAGCGGCCCGCATCGCGGTGATGGCGCTGCGAGGCGAATCGCTGCCGAATGTTGTCGAAGTTCGCCGAATCCGCAGGCGCCGATGCGCTGCTGATTGTTCCACCGTACTACATGGCACCGACTCCAGCACAGGTGATGGACCACTATCGCCGCGTTGCTGAAGCAGTCTCGATTCCGATTATCGCCTTCGAAGTCATCCAGACTTGCCTGCCCCATCTGCTTGCTAGCTCCGCAGGACGAGAACGCATGCGGCAGATGATTCCGACTTTCGATATCGATCTGAAACAGCCCGGCAACGCGTCCTTGTTCGAGAAAAACACCCGCGAGGCCTCAGAGAGACTGCAAATCAAAAGTAGTAGGCGCACTCCGTGGGCCGTAACTTCAACTGCGTTCGGAGAAAAAAAATGAAAATCGTCCGTTACCAAACTACGACCGGCCAGACAGCCTACGGGCGGCTTCACGCCGATGGCCGCACGACTCGACTTGTCGGAGATATTTTCGGCGAGCTGACCGACACCGGTGAACCGGCCTCTATCGCAAAACTGCTCGCTCCCATCGAACCGCGCGACATCATCTGCATCGGACTCAACTATCGAAAGCACGCCGCCGAGGGAAACCAGCCGATCCCTGAATGGCCGGTCGTCTTTATGAAGAACAGTGGCACACTGCAACATCCCGGAGAGCCAATTGTGTTGCCGCGCCATTTGAAGAGTGACGCTGTCGACTACGAATGTGAATTGGCTGTAGTGATCGGTCGAGAGTGTTACAACGCCTCGAAGACAGATGCGCTCAGCTATGTGCTTGGTTACACCTGTGCCAACGACGTGAGCGCTCGTGATTGGCAAATGAAGTACGGCGGCACTCAATGGTGCCGAGGCAAGACATTCGCCACTTTCTGTCCGCTGGGACCATGTTTGACAACCGTCGATGAGATTTCCAATCCCAATTCACTCGGCATTCGAACGATCCTTAATGGCCAGTCAATGCAGGACTGGAATACCGATGACATGATTTTTGATGTGCCGACGTTGATCGAATTCCTCAGCGGCAGTACACGATTGGCGGCAGGCACGGTGATCCTAACCGGCACGCCCCACGGCGTCGGCGGAGCTCGTAAACCGCCGGTATTTCTTCAGCCTGGCGACACCGTGACGATCGAAATCGACGGCATTGGCAAACTGACCAACCCAGTCATCGCAGAAGGAGTGAACAAATGAAGAGCCCGAATCAAGTTAGATGCGTAGTGGATTTCGCCAGAAATCCCCTGCGCAAGGAATTCTGGCGAATCCCACTACGAATTCGAACAGTTGTTTTTTGCTCAATGCTAGTATGTTGGGGAAGCTGCCTAACTTCGAATGCTGAGGAGCCTCGCTTCGTCGATCATTCCCTGCTCATCGCGCCGGAGTTGCCTTGTACCTGGCCCAGTCACCCGTTTCCGCGTTTTGCGATTATCCATTCGCGCACGATCGGTCCAGAATCAACTTACAACATCGACACGCTGCTGATCGACGGCAACACCGGCACGCAACTCGACGTGCCGCCGCATTCGGTCGCACGGCCTGAATTGAAGCGAGAGAAGTCGGGGCCTCTCGGACTGGCTTACACGGACAAGATCGAGCCTTGGCAGTTCGGTGGCGAAGCCTGTGTCGTCGATGTACGAGAACTGCTCGACAAAGCTCCCAAAGGCGAAAGCCCGTTGGTCAAAATCGAACACGTCGAACGGTTTGAGAAGCAGCATCGCAAAGTTCGCTTTGGCGATGTCGTTCTGTTCCGCAGCGATTACTCGGACCATTACTATCAGCCGCTACCGGAAGGTCGCCGGTACATTGCCGACATACTCGACCGCAAGGCACCGGGTTATCCCGATCCCGATCCGGAATGCATGGAGCACTTAGGAATGCGAGGTGTGCTGTCGCTGGGTACCGACAGCGCGAGCATGGGGCCGCTGCCGGATCTTGCAGAGCCCACACATTATGCTGGACTCAAGTACGGTATGATCTGGACAGAAGGGGCGACGAACCTTCGTGAGTTGCCTTCCACCGGTGCGTTCTATTGCTTGCTCGCACCCAAGCATGAACTGGGACCATATAGCGAAGGACGCGCGTTCTCAGTCGTCGGTGGTGAATTGCCTAAACGCCTCATCGATGCGTGTCGCCACAAGCGCGCTATTGATCTGTCGCCCACGCTTTCGCCAAAGCTGCCGTTGACTTCACCAGGTATCGATACGGGCAATCATCGTCAGGTCTATCTGAAGATTGATTTCCTTTACTCTGAGTATCTCGACATGTGGCATCATGGACACTTGATGGATTCGATGACAGGAACACACCTCGTCCCTCCGTCGTACGCACTTCCGGCTGATAACAAACCGATCCAATACGCGCCGGAAGTGCGTGGCTGGCTTGATGAGTATGAAAAGAAATATGGAAAACGTGGTTCGAACATCATGACGACCGAACAGGTTCCCATCGAATGGACTTGCGGCGAGGCGCGAGTGATTGACGTTCGGACATTGGTTGGATCAACGCAGCAAGTCCGATGGCCTGCATCACCTGAGATCACTGTCGAGCTTGTAAAGGCCTTTGAACAAAAAGCTGGCGACTTGCGACCTAGTGATGTGGTTATTTTTCACACGGGGTGCAACGACAAGTATTTGCGACCGCAACCGGGCGATACACGAATGTGGCTTGAGCCGCTGCAGGGCAAATCCGAAGGTTGGCCCGCGCCTGGCCCCGACGCGATCGTCTACCTCAAGTCGAAGGGCGTTCGCTGCGTAGCCAGCGACGCACCCGACCTAGGTGGTGTGGATCCGAAGCGAGCGTTGATGACTTATTGGGCGCTGGGTAGCCGTGAGATGGTCGGCGTCGAGTTCTTGGTGAATGTTGACAAGATCCCAGTGAAGGGAGCCTATTTTATGTTTGCGGCCGTCAAAGTACGTGATTGTCACGGCGGCCCAGGTCGAGCGGTTGTTTTGTATTAGTCATTGGTCATTAGGGAAGAGCGAAGATGAGTAAAGAGCAAAATCCATCGCTAATGACTACTGCCGATTCCCTGTTGGCTACTTCCACGCTTCGAATCGTTGCTTGGCGAATCGTGCCGTTCATTTGCTTGCTGTATGTGCTGAACATACTCGATCGAGCGAATGTTGGCTTCGCGCGCTTGGCGATGCAGGACGATCTGGGGCTGAGCAAAGCCGCGTTCGACCTCGGCTATGGGATGTTCTACCTCGGCTACCTTCTCT
>JBEBHM010000804.1:0-3815 GCA_040080875.1 Pirellula sp. | reverse complement strand
ATGTGTATAAGAGACAGATCATAAAGCTCGGCTAGCGCCTCAGGCTCATCACAAAGCCATCGAATGATTTGAGACGAAAGTGAGACGAAAGTGAGACGAAAGTGAGACGGCCTCCAAGAGCAACGGGGACAGCATCGATGACGGCAGGAATTGTAATAGACCCCTTGGGTGTGGCCATTCTCACATCGCTTGACGTGGCCACCAAGAAGTGCTTTCCGGCAGTGCGCGAGCAGGAAGGCAGCCCGATGGGCGAACAGCGGTTGTGCGTGCTGGGAGCTGAAGGCTTGCCAATGATCGTGCAGGATGCGATGCAAGGTTTGCTTGCACGCCTCGTTGGTTGCTGAGTCGGGTAAAACCGTGGCGTCGAGAGAAACGCACATGGGAGTCTGGCTCTCGCACAAGTTGCACGATGAAAATCAATTTTCATGACTACCGACACACTTTTCGGTAGTCCTTCTCCGCGTAGCGGCCAGTCCAACGACCACGATCATCGAGTCCGCCCCAACCATTTTTCCATTTCGAGGGACCTCGTGGCGGACTTCGATGCATCGTTTTGTTCGCGGTTTCTGTGGCGGTCATGATGCATCGGGCATCGGTTGGCCAGTGGACGAATAATAATAGCGAATTATTGGGAGCGTGCGAACCCAATTCCAATTCAGTTGATAGCGACTCTGTTTTGTTCCGCCGTAGGATTCAGGAATCTGAAATCCATATTCTAATAAGGGAGAGTCCATGCCCTTGGCGTCGAGATATTGCGTTCGTAAACCCAATATGCAGACTGGTGAATCCGAGTTCTCAACGCAGGAAAGGAATACTCGTTTTTGCGAGTCTTCAACAAAGTAGTATCGGATTCTTCCATTTCGAGATGGAAAGACCTTCCCAATGAGTTCGCCATCGGACCGAGTGAACCTGGCGTACGCGGGAATCTTAAATTTGACGGATACCTGTTCCGTACCAAAATCTGGAAGTTGAGTCTCAGGAGGCAGCAATGTCTTTTCTGGATCTGCAACTTCACTGCCGGTTGGCGTTTTAATCCGGCCTTTGACTGTCGAGAAAGGTTGAGGCAATATTGGTATCCAACTCGCGTATTCCTTAGTCACGTACATGTTGCCAACCGTTATGACGTCACCCGTTTTCGTTCCTTCGTCACGGTTGACCGTGAGCATCTCAAGCATTTTTTGAGCAAGAGACTCTTGCGACATCTGTGATTGCTCGGGGAGCTTCCACGGAGCTATTTTTGCGACATTTGTTGCAGAACGAAGCAGCGCAATTGTGACGTCGATCGGAACGTGTTTGTCGAATTCGTGAAAACCCTTTCCAATGTGCGATGGCGTCATCGCGTCGACCATTCGCCAACAGCACTGTGAATTACTGCGGTAGAGCGCTCGAACGCTTCTTTGATCACGGACAGATATCCATGCAACGGCAATCTGATGAGAATCATCAATTGCATATGGGTTGCTGAGGTAAAAGGTGGCATCTGCCACCGGTACTGTTTGTGCCGGAACAACGCCCGCACTCGCAAGTTGAGATGAGAATGGCGTATCCCAGGTTGTGACGGCCCGTACAACATTCTCCTGAGCGAATGTGTTCGGCAAGGCAAGTAGGCCAAGGCAAAGAATTACTCCAGGTATGGTGCGCATACTGTTGATCAGTGAGAATAAGAGAGAATTCTTTCGAGTACCGCGAACGACACCCATCACCTAGCCCCCGCGAGAGATGTCTCTAAAGTAAAAAAAGCACCGCCGGGGGCTTAGGTGCATGGGATTGTTATCGCATTTGGGTTTGAGCACCGGATAGATACACCGGGCGAGCGAGGTCGTATTCAAAGTCAGACTTGCGATAGTATGGCCAGTAGTCTCGATCTCCTTCAGTGTTTTCTGGGTACTCGTATTTGCGAACAAACCCAAGAGTGAGCAACGCAATCAATCCATTCGGGTAAATCATGTGTCGGTATTCGAATGGCCTATTGCTTTTCAAGAACATGATCCATCTAGCAGCGGTTCTACGGCCTTCGCGAGTCATCCCGTGCTTTCGGCCCATGCGATGTTCGCGCACATCGCAGTAGGAATTCCATAGTTCGCAATAGACTTTATCTGACGCCTCATCAAGATCTCGCATGAGCGCATCGCAAGCGAGTTCGTATTTGAGATTTGTGATTCGCCCAGAAAGGAAGTGTCGGACGAGTTCGGTGTAGCGTTGCCTAGCGTTCATTCCGTACCTTTCAACTCTCAGCGATAACGCTGCCGTTCAGCCAGCGGCGGGAGAAGAAGTGTCCATTGGAGAAACGCCTGATCCGCCGCTTGGCTGCAACGGTTTGTTACGGCTCGGTTCCGGTCTCCGCGCAGGACGTGTCACCGTTTTGGTGCCAGCTAGCTCTTGGCGTTTTCGTGCAGCCATGGCTATGGAATGAATGTCTCCGCCAGCCAACATCGCAAGTCGTTCACGCGTGGATCGAATCTCGTCAACAATGGGGTCGGTCATCTCAAATCTCCAGCAGGTCGAACGGTGTGCAAATCAATGGCGGTTCCATTCCTCGATCACGACAGGCACGCTCGATTTTTGGACGGTTCTCGGGATTCGCAATATGCTTGCAATTCCACGTCAACAGAAATTGTATCCCATGAACAGCCGCCATGGAAATATGAAACGCGTCAATTCGAGCTTTTGGCGGAATCTGAAGTTCGGTCGCAATCATGTCTGCTAGCGCCTCGACATCTTCATTCGTATCGAGTACCGGGATGTCATTCAAGTAAAGGCGACGCTCAGCTGCGGCGGATGGATCACCCTGATCACATTCGTCAAGAACGAACTGAGAAACAAAGATGTCGAAATCTGGTCGATGGTCGTCCCACCACTCACGCGTCGATAGCTGGTTTGCAGCCACGCGGACGTCCCGGCTACTGCGCATTGCCAAGTAGCCGATGACGGTTGTTTCAAGGTAAGCCGATCGTTTCATCCAGTTCGATCATCTTTCTGCCGTAACGCCAATGTTGACCGAGCGGCGGCCAAAAATCTTACCATCAGGAAGCGGTCGGACCGCCGCTTCGGTCCAACATTTTGTTCGTCCCGTCTTCGCGACGACGAGTATGCAGGAGCTCGCCTCGGTCGATATTGCGAACATCTTTTGCATCTAGGGTAATGCAAGCAACAGTCGTTCCATCACCATCGACAAATTCGACCTCGTAAGCAACACCGTTCGAGTATACATGCACAACCGCCCCGACGTCCCCAGCATACAAGCCAGAGGAAGGTTTATCGCAATTCAATACAACCATCGCATGTTCAGCGATCATCAGCTATTTCCTGGGTATGCAGTAACCAATCGAGGTGGTAAATTCTCTTCGACAATCCATACGGCAACAACTGTTCCGGGTCTATGACCTTCTGTTCCCAGATCACCGACCGTTTCGTATTTTACACCAAACGGAGAAGGTTTAGCAACAAAGTCTTTGCACGATGTGGCGATTGCTAACAAGTCATCGCGAAGTTCTGTCCAATTTTCACGGGTATATCCAATCGAAGCAAACCAGGCAGCCTTAGGTCCGCCAACTGGATGCGAGGGATTGAGCAGGTAGTCGCAAAGTTTATCCTCTGTGACGATCGAATTTTCCGCGTCAGGAAACGCCATCAATTCTCCAGGGACGAACGCTTGGGATAACGGGGGGCGAGGAGAAGACTCGACTTCAGGACCGACTGCGCCGAGCCCTCCCGTTCATCCCATTGATACTCATCATGGCCTCCTTGGGTTTGGCGATACTCGTCCAAGAAAGGATAAACCTTTCGAATGAGCGTTACACTCAAGGAACTACTGG
>JBEBHM010000135.1:0-14327 GCA_040080875.1 Pirellula sp. | reverse complement strand
CCAGATCTCTTCGTTCTCGCGATCGTCCGACTCCAATCGGGTCAGCAGGCTTGCTCGCCCCGACTCCGTCAACAGAAAGTGCGATGGGCGTTGCGATCCGACCCCTTTTGGCGATTGCATGTCGAGGTCCACTGGAAACAAATCATCTAACGGAGATCGCTTAAGTGTCGATTGTTTTCCACGGAAGCCAGGCATGAGCACGAGGCCGCCGGCCTGTGATTCAATCAATTGTCGCAACATCTGGCATTGCTCGGTAGTCAACTCGTCGGGCCCCATGCCGACGTCACCTAGAAAGACGACATCGTAACCAGCAAGCTCATCGGCGCTGGGAAAGTGGTTCAAGTATCCTGCGCCATCTCCGACCTCGCCAATATCGGGATGCAGCAAGTAACAATGGACCTCGACACCTGGATCTCGCAACAAGGCGTTTCTAGTATAACGATACTCCCAACGTGGATAGGAATCGATCATCAATACCTTGAGGGACTCGTACCTCAAGGATATCGCAACGGTCTGCTCATTGTTGTCGACGACTCTTTCGGATGGGTCCAGAGGAATCCGAAGCGTGATCTTTTCATCACCGACTCGCTTGGGTCGCCACTCTAACGTCTCCCTAACCAGCCCGTTAGCCAGTGCCCGGACGTTTTGTCGTTGAACTTCACCACCAGGCAGAATGAGCTCGACGGCAACGTCGGTATCGCGATCAAGGGAACATTGGATGGCGAAAGGAATACGCAATGGCTTGCCCACGACGGCAAACGTCGGCACGTCAAAGCCAGCGATCTCCAGATCCGGAAGCTTTTTAGAATCGCCCACTGCAATCGTGTAAACAGGTATGTCCCTAACTCTCAATGCCTGAGCAGCCTGAGCTGGCGACCCGCCAAGATTCCAATCCCCGTCGGACGCGAGCACAATCGCACGAACGTCGTTGACGCCGTCCGTTGCTTTTCTTAACGCGCTCTCGATGTCGGTGCCTTCGTCGGATGAGTCTAACTCGGAGGAAAATGGCGTCCACGTAAACTTTGTCGTGCCCGGCTTGTCTGCAGTCGCACTCGGCAAGAGCGACCCACGGTCAGCAGTCGCATTCGGCAAGAGCGACCCACGGTCAGCAGTCGCGCTCGGCAAGTGCGACCCACGGGTCCATGCATTGGGATCCTTGATCGCTGCCATGGCATTTTCACGTGACGTGAGTTCCCCCGCGACTTCAACATCACTGGTCTGCATACTCTTGGAAACGTCGTACAGGATGGCGACGACCGATTGTCTGACCGGTTTGATTGTCTCTACGTACTCTGGTTGCAAAAGTGTAAGGCTTCCTCCCCCTACTAACGCCAGCCGTAGTAGCTCGAGCATACCAACTCGAAATGAGTAACCGCTGCGACTCCAACTGGACCACGCGATCCAGAGAGCCACGGCCGCAGTCAACGCGATCACGGCCAGCGTAATCCAGGAGACTTCAAAGCTCATGCGACACCTCGTAATCTCGCATCGGGAACAGTTGCGATATTCTTGGCTGTCGCCGATCGAGGCGATTTTTTCGGTAAAGAAAGCACACCTTCCATCAGCGCCGCAATGATCATGGCCACAACAAAAAACCGCCACAGCTCGGTGGACAAAGAGTTCGAGGTCCCTGCGCGATCTGCAATATAAGAAACTCGCGTCTCCCCAAGCAGTCGTTCGATGTGGTCGCGATCGATGATCTCTGGATCGTCTTCCATTGGATCACGCTGGATTGCCATGAATCTTCCGTCCCGTTCGTAGGCGCCGATTTGATTGCGTCGATCGGAGAGTAGCACGGATTTGCTTGCGGGAGTCACCGGTCGCCAGGCATTCAAGTCCTCGGCCATTTCGTCCCCCGCATAGACATTTGCCGAGTTTCCGTGATTGCGGACTGCATCGTCAAGAGCCCTCTGAATCATGACGTAAAGCACGATTCCATCCTGCGACAATGTGGAGTACTGCAATTGCGGCAACGTCGAACAAAAATAAACTCCGCCTCGTGCGCTGATCGCTTTCGTCAGCAGCGGCTCTCCATTCTCCAACGCAGCGATCTTAGTCAGGGAGTTGCCAAGGACCCGACAAGACCGATAGAT
Source organism: Pirellula sp. (assembly GCA_040080875.1). Taxonomy (GTDB): domain Bacteria; phylum Planctomycetota; class Planctomycetia; order Pirellulales; family Pirellulaceae; genus JBKCUI01. The sequence goes on along the minus strand of JBEBHM010000135.1, from coordinate 12,234 downwards.
CTGGAGTTCCGTCATCGGCAGAGCTACGCCGCCATCCGTATTTCGAAACAAATCAGACTCGCCGCGCCAAGTGCGAACAGACGACGGCTCGGTTTCTCCGCACTCACGCCAATCGCCCCAAGATAGTTCCATGAACGATTGTGTTTCCGCGGGCGTTGATCCAATGTTCGGCCGAGAGCCTGCAGACACAGATGCACTTTCCGTAACGGTCGCGACGGGGAAGAACAACACCACTTTTCCTGAATCTACGAACTGCTGCAAGCGTTCTTTTAGAATGCCCGTCGGGAGTTGTGCATGCCAAACGATGAGCGACGTGTCTTGCCAATCAATCTCGGGTGCTTGATCGGCACTCAGCAGATCCGCGTAGCAATTCCACTGTTTCGAATTGGGTATTGACGCAGCCAGTTTAAGCAACGGACCAATCTCGGCATCGTCCGAAACGATCACGGATTTCACATGGGAGGAATCTGCAAACGTGAAATGATGCGAATTGTCCATTGAATTCGCGTCTGCGGGCAACTCGACATGGCCTGCACCCGCCATCCAATCACGATCGATTGGAATTGCAAGTCCGCTTTGAACCGATTCTCTGCCGCTCACAGCCAACTCGAAGGTTGTCGACGACTCGCCCATCGTAACGACAACAGGTACCGATCGCTTCTCCAACGAACCACCGGTCTGCTTTATGTGCAGATCGAACACAAGCTCGGCGAAATTTGTAGAGGAGTTGCTCCGCAACTCCGTGTCGCGATCCAAGGGTTGCTCAAAACCGGACACGATACGCAATTTGTTTGGTAGTGCATTGCTCCGCAACTCCGTGTCGCGACCCGCGTGTTGCGAGGTTCGTCTTTTAACGTTATCGATTCGAATTGCAAAGTTGGTTTGATCCTGATTTGGGTAGGACAGGAGCATGATGCGCACCGAGTGGTTCGCTTGTAACGACGCTTGGATCTCGTCCCAATGCCGATCTTCGGAATCCCAATTGGTCGATTGCATATCGGAGCAAATCCAGATGTCGGTCGGCCCAGTTTGATTTCGGCGAATGTATTCCAAAGCTCTGGCCAACATTGCGGGTATCTTCGCTTTGCTTGATGTAGCATGCGTATCGGGCATGTCGGATACTTTGGTCCCGCTCGGGACGACCCGACTGGTCTCTGTTGCGCTGTCGATGAGCACCCGTTCAACTCCATGCTCCATCGATTGAAACATGGTATCGAGCTTGGCCAAGGCCGTGGCACGTTTTGACAACCCTGACTGCAGATCTTCATATTCCATACTGGGGGAACGGTCTAGCAAGATGATGGTGGTTTGAGCGCTTGCCCCAAACCATCCGCCTTTCCATCCTGTGGTCATCGGTCTGGCCAAAGCAAAAATCAAGCCTGCAATTGCTGCCGCACGGGCGGCGAGAATCATCCAGTACCGAAGCCGTGCCACTCCACTGTGCATGCGTTTGGCTTTTTTGAGAAAGAGCATCGCTCCCCATGCAACCGACTTGTGCCGCCGCTGATTCAACAAGTGAATGACGATTGGCAAAACAATCAACGGAAGGGCGAACAGGAGTGTTGGTTGCAGGAACATCATGAACTCCTGCCGTTCCGCGTCGAGCCTTTGCGTCGCTGGCGCGCGCTCAAGAAACGCGCTAGCACGTTCCCATACTCGTCTTGAAGCATCGCGCGTCGGTAGTCCACCCGCGCAAGCCGCACTATCTCATCGACATCCTCAAAGTATTGCTTGACTCCATCGCGGTAAGCGTTGCCAATGAGGATGGGGTCTGCCAGGATCGCATCACCACCCTCAAGGTCTATGAACTTCATCGGCTGCGAGAAATCAAGATCCAATTCCGATTGATCGAGGACGTGAAAAAGAGCGACGTCGTGCTTGCGATAACGTAGATGTTGGAAGCTGCTTGCAAAGGTGGCTGGTTCGACGTACAAATCGGAGATGACTACGATGAGGCTCCTGCGTGGAATGCGTTCGGAGACATGGTGCAAAGTACTTGCCAGGCCTGTCTGCCCATCGGCTTGCACTCGTTCCAATCGATCGATGATAACTTTGAGATGCCTTGCGCCACGTCTCGGAGGAATGGATTGGTTCAGTTCGTTGCCTGCGCAATAGAGTCCGACCGCGTCTCCCTGCTTGATAGTCAACCAAGCCAACGTACCGGCAAGCTTTCGAGCGTACTCCATTTTGGGCAAGGGAGCGCTCGCAGCTCCGTTGGGACCATAGTTCATGGAACCACTGGTATCCAATACGATGCACATTCTGAGGTTGGTATCCGCCTCGAACTCTTTGATAAAACATCGATCGCTGCGTCCCCAGACCCGCCAATCCATGCGCCGGGTGTCATCCCCTGGAACGTACTTGCGATACTGCGCAAACTCCAAACTCGAACCGCGAACCGAGCTTCGATGCCGCCCGGAAACATTTCCGATCATGGGACTTCGGGCTTCGAGTGGAATGCCAGACAGTCTTAGAATTACTTCGGCATCGAGAAATGGTTTTGCAATCGTCATGATAAAACTTGTAGAAAATGCGTTGCCGAATTTAGACAATGCAAATCGAGGGTTATGGCTCGTTCGACAGTTCGAATACCAATCGTTTCACAATGCTCTCGCTCGTGATCCCCTCTGACTCGGCAGTGAAAGTCGTCAGGACTCGGTGACTCAATACGGGCACAGCAACTTCGACAACGTCCTCGAGACTGCACAAATAGTTCCCCAAGATGGCGGATCGAGCTTTGGCTCCTAGAATGAGATACTGGACGGCTCGGGGCCCTGCCCCCCAACTCACGAGCGGCTTGACCCAACTGGGTGCCGACTCGTCTTCGGGGCGTGTTTTACGGGTCAAGTCCACCGCGAACTCGTAAACATGTTGCGGAACCGGAATTCGGCGCACCAGCGATTGAAATTGCATGACCGACTCGCGAGTCAGAATGCTGCTGAGTCTCTCTGCCATAGCGCCGGTTGTGGATTGAGCGATCAGCAATTCCTCGTCTCGGCTTGGATAACCAACCTGAATCAAGAACATGAAGCGATCCAGCTGAGCTTCCGGCAAAGGGTACGTCCCCTCTTGCTCGATCGGGTTCTGTGTTGCTAACACAAAGAAGGGCGAATCCAGCGTATACGTTCGACCGACTACCGTCACACGATTTTCTTGCATAGCCTCAAGCATTGCCGCTTGCGTTTTCGCGGGAGCGCGATTGATCTCGTCCGCGAGCACAATGTTGGCAAAGACAGGTCCCTTTGCAAATTCAAACTCGCGACGTCCCGAATGGTTTTCTTGCAAGATGTCTGTGCCGGTAATATCCATCGGCATCAAATCGGGCGTGAACTGAATACGACTGAACTGCAGCGAGAGCGTTTCGGCCAAGCGACTTACCAGCAGCGTTTTGGCTAGCCCAGGCACACCCATCAGCAGCGCATGCCCTCGGGCGAAAAGACAGATGGCAAGCTGTTCAATAACCTTATGTTGACCGACGATGACTTTGCCCAACTCCTCTCGGAGTTGAGCATAGGCTTTGCCAAGTTCATCGATGGCCCCGACATCATCGGTATTCAGATCATTTTCTAACATAGTTAACATGATGATAGCACAACGTTTGTCGATGATTTCTGGTTTTACTTACCCTTGAGCAAGGTTCTTGCTTGTTCCGAAAAGTCCTTGGCTTTCTCTAAGGGTGCCTTGGCCATCTTGAAGGAAAAAGTGCAAAGCTTGCCGAACACATCATCACCATCTTTTGAATCTCCGGCAGGCGCAGCACCGCCGATCCGAATAACTCCACCACCCGCAGCGAAAGCCCCTCCCTTCATGGCCTTGGCCAGCATCGCTTGCATCGGGTCATCGTACTGGAGTGAAAACTCGACGTCGGTTATTTCCTTAGCACCGTTCAGGACGAAAGTTGCGGAAATGTCGATCACCGACGGCTGAGGCGGTCCGCCTTGAACTTGGACGCGAACATTGCCTCCGCCAGCGGGAACCTGCATTGTTGACGACTTTGCAGGAATGTAGTTATTGTTTAACACAACTCGAATCGATGTATTCTGCCCGTTGGGTGTCGACCGAATGCGACTGGCCTCGTTGACCGCCTGTGCTAGCTCCTTCCAAGCGAGCAATTTCGAAAGCTGATCCATCGTTCCAGAAACATGAAACGGTTCGTCCGTATGCGATTGAACGCATAGATTTTTATCCCCCTGCCGATACGCTTTGATCGATGGCAAGACGTCCTTGGACACCACCACGACTTCATCGGTCGGTGTGCGCAGAATTTCGACGTCTCCGGTGTAGGTTTTGGCTGCCGAACCACTCATGGCTCTTCCAACCATCATTGCAGGATTGGGGAGTCCGACAGGAGCCTGTGGATTCTCCTCCACGATCGAGCCGCTGAGAAAAACATCTCGCTCGGCCAGTTGTCCAATCGCACGAACCAGATCCGACTTGATTTGTGCATCGTCGGCAATCAATCGCCCGGCGCCGGCGAGCAGCAATGCCATTGCTGATAGAAACAATGAGTTTTTCATGTGGATTCCTCTACAATTCGAGTTTGAAGTGGGCTACGTGACCTGTACCGAGACGAATCGAAGGCCTGCAGTGGATGGGCTATGCATGGGGGCTACCCATTGTAGTGCGACAAACAGCCCGATCGCCCTTCAGAAAAGTAGAAAATTGAATTGACAAAAGGTGTCCGGTACGTGTCCGGTACCGTTTCGCGTCAATCGGCACTGCTGCTCCGCTTTCAAGGCGGCAGACCTAACGCCTCCGGTCAGTATCCACGTGCCAACCAGCTATAGCCGAGCGGTCGGCAATCAACCCGAGCGAACCGAGTATTATTGCGCTCGGGCGGATGAATTACACGAAACTGCCAAACGGGCTCACCGACGACTACACACTCGATACGTCTTCCTTGGTGCCTAGCATAGTTTTGCCAAGGCACCGTTATGACATCGCCTACAACTTACGGTTCGTGGGGAGCAAGTCACAAAGATTTGGGAAATGATGTCGTCCTAGAGCGTTCCGTTTGCTGCATTTTAATAGGTCGTAGTTCAGACGTTTTTTTGTTTGAGAGAAATAGGCTGATCCGTGTGTTACAATTGGAAAATCGCTTTTGGTTAGAAACCGGAGGTCTCAACGTTAGCGTACTACACCGGCCAACACGCCACCATTGCAAAGCCCCACCACATTTTTTTGAAATGTCACATCTTCCCACTCGTCGCCAGCTGCTAAGTAACATGACGACGGGGCTGGCCGGAATCGCCCTTTCTAGACTATTAATTGATGAGGCTTCGGCTGGAATGCAAATAGGGCCTCACCGCCCTCCCAAAGCCAAGCAGGTTCTGCAGATTTTCTGCCCGGGTGCCGCATCTCATGTGGATTTGTGGGACTATAAGCCACTGCTCGAACGGTACCACGGTACGCCCATGCCTGGCGACGAGGCCGAAGTGACGTTTCAGGGTAAGAACGGCAACCTTATGAAATCGCCATGGGCGTTTGAACCTGCTGGCCAGTGCGGCAAGCGAATATCGACCATGCTGCCGAATTTGGCCGAGCATGTTGACGACATGGCCTTCATTCACTCGATGACTTCGCGAACCAACACGCACGGCCCCGGCTGCATTTACATGAACTCGTGCTTTACGCGAGAGGGTTTTCCGACCGCTGGCGCCTGGGTGAGTTATGCGCTAGGTGCTATCAACGAAGACTTGCCAACCTATGTAGCCATCCAAGACATTCGAGGTGAGCCTCCCAATGGAAAAGCCAATTGGAGCAACGGCTTTCTGCCAGCCCAGTACCAAGCCATCCCGATGGCCTCACAACAATCGCTTCGCAATCTCAATCGACCTCTTCAGATTCCAGTCGACACGGATCTCGCAACTCGCGAATTCCTAAGTTCGATCAACCAACAACATCAAAAAAATCATCCGGGCAACGATGAACTCGCAGCCCGCATGGCGGCCCATGAACTGGCAGCGAAAATGCAATTGTCTGCTCCTGCCGTGAGCGACCTGTCGAGCGAGTCCCAACAGACGCACGACCGATACGGTATCAACGACTCCAACAAACTCAAAGCGGCTTACGCGCGCAATTGCCTGTTGACGCGCCGTTTGTTGGAACAAGGAGTTCGCTATGTCAGTCTATACTGCGCCTCACGAGCGAGCAGTATCGACGGATTGCTCAATTGGGACGCCCACAAAACATTGAAGTCGGACTACGAGCGGCATTGCCCTGTGTTTGATCAACCTACTGCAGCCTTGCTTTCCGATCTTAAGATGCGAGGCATGCTCAACGATGTGCTGGTTGTTTGGTGTACGGAATTTGGCCGAATGCCAACGCACCAGGAGGGGACCTCAGGCCGCGATCATAACCCCGACGCATTCACAACATGGATGATGGGAGCGGGAGTCAAGGGAGGAGTAAGCTATGGCAACACCGACGACTTCGGACGTCGCAGCGTCGAGAATGTAGCTACGGCATACGATTTCTACGCAACCATTTTGCACTTGCTCGGATTGGATCACGAAAAGTTGACGTTCTATCATAACGGTGCCAATCGTCGATTGACCGATGTCCATGGCCATGTCATCGAAAGTATTCTCGCGTAGGCCAGCATCATGCAGACACGTCGATCGATACGCGAAGCTGATTTGAAATCCCGCAGGTTTACGCTGCGTAAGTTGAGCCTTGAGCTTTGGTCGGTGGGTCGCTCTTGCCGAGTGCGACTGCCCCGATTGGGAGTCATGCTGATTGAAGGTTCGCCAATCGAATATCGCGCCCGGCAGGTGCGGCCCGCTTCAACGCAATATTCGGCGTTCGCTTCTATTTGCGTTGTCGCTTGTTGGCTAATTCTGTCGTTGATGGGACAAAGATCCCTGGCCGAGGAGCCGCAATCGATTGCTTTTTTTGAGCAAAAAATTCGCCCAGTGTTAATCGAACATTGTTATGCATGCCACAGTGCCAATGCATCCAAACTCAAAGGCAATCTTTTGCTGGACACGAAGGCAGGTTGGGAAAAGGGGGGCGACAGTGGCAACGCGGTCATTGTTCCTGGTTCACCGGAATTGAGCTTGCTCATTCGTTTCGTGAAGCACGATGAATCCGGATTGGAAATGCCACCCAATAAACCTAAACTTGCTGACTCGGTCATCGCCGATCTGGTGACGTGGGTCCGGATGGGAGCCCCTGATCCTCGCGATGGGCGAGTCGAAGCCAAACGAGCGGACAAATCGTGGTGGTCGCTGCAGAGAATCGCAACCAAGTTTGTGCAATCCAACATCGATGGTTTCATTGCTGACAAACTGCGAGACAACGGACTGACGTTCAATCCGCCTGCCGATCCACGTTCTCTCGTACGACGTATGTATTATGACTTGACCGGACTCCCGCCATCCAAAGACGACGTCGATGCGTTCCTTACCGCACATCGAACGGATGCAAAGCTTGCTGTCCAGGCGTTGGTCGACACTCTGCTCGCGTCCCCGCATTACGGCGAGCGCTGGGGGCGGCATTGGCTGGACGTCGTCAGGTTCGGAGAAAGCAATGGATTCGAACGCAACTTCATCATCGATGACTTGTGGCCCTTTCGAGACTATGTCATCAAGTCTTTCAACGACGATAAACCCTTCGATCAGTTTATTATCGAGCACTTGGCTGGCGATGTCATAGGCAAGGACGATCCTAAGGTGGAGGTTGGTAGCGCTTTTTTGGTTGCTGGCCCGTTCGACGATGTGGGCAATCAAAGCGTTGAGGCTCAGAAAAATATTCGTGCTGCAACTCTGGACGAAATCGTCACGGCCAGCGCGAGTGCTTTCCTCGGCCTGACGGTCAACTGCGCGCGATGCCATCATCACAAATTCGACCCAATTCCAACGCAAGACTACTACCGAATGCGAGCCGCCTTCGAAGGGGTCACGCACGGTCGACGCACGATCGCTTCGGTCGATGAGCGAACTGAAACGGAAAACACAGCCAAGCCACTCCGAAAGGAATTGGCGTCCCTGGCCAAAGAACGCGACGCCATCGAGGACTCGCTCAACGAACGTGCCAGAGCCTCGTTGGCCGAGTCCAAATACACCAGACCAAAGATCGACGTCTATGGCACACACGAGTCGTTCGAACCCGTTCTGGCTCGCTATGTGAAGTTCGAAATCAGAGCATCCACCAGCGACTTTCAACAAGCTAAAGGAAAACTATCCAGTAATCCCAACAGCAGCCGATTGACCGAGTTTCAAGTCTGGTCTGCTGAACAGGTTCCTCGCAATGTTGCTCTGGCGAGCAACGGAGCTATCGCTCATGGCGCAAAGTCTCAAACGGCCGAAGATTATCCAGAGGCTTACGGTCCACAGTTTTGTATTGATGGCCAGTATGGAGAGCAGTGGTTTGTCGGCAATCCCTCGGTCCTAACCCTTACGCTGCCTAAGCCGGAAACGATCGGTAAGATCACTTTTATCAACGCGCGCGGCGGACGAGAAGTCGATGAGAGCAAAGTGCGAGGCGCGACGCCGTGCGAATACGACATTCAGGTTTCGCTGGACGGCATTTCGTGGCGGACCGTGGCCAGCAACGATGGACGCGAACCTTGGTCGACAGGGCACGCTATTGCCAATGCTCGTCGTGACTTGATGGTTTCCGACGAAGATAGTCAACGGCTCGCTTCACTCGCAAAACAGATCGCTCAGATACAACAGCGACTCGACGCGATCCCTCCCCTTCGCCAAGTATGGGCAGGAACCTTTTCGCAGCCCAAAGAGCCGACTCGCGTTCATATCGGTGGTGATCCAATGAAAAACGGGGACTTGATCACGCCGAGCAGTCTCAGCGTTCTCGATCATGCCACCACGCGATTTGAGCTTGCCGAGGATGCGCCTGAATCCGAACGCAGGCTGGCGTTGGCTCGATGGATCGTAAGTCCTGAAAATCCATTGACCGCGAGGGTGTTGGCCAATCGTGTTTGGCAATACCACTTCGGGACGGGAATCGTCGATACCCCTAGCGATTTCGGATTCCTTGGGAGCCGCCCAACTCATCCCGAGTTGATCGACTACTTGGCCAACCGATTGATTGCAAATCAATGGAAACTAAAATTGCTTCATCGCGAGATCCTATTGTCACAAACATACCAGCAAAGCTCGCGTTGGAGTGAAACCGCTGGGACCCAAGATAAAGATGCAAGATGGCTTTGGCGATTTCCTCCGCGTAGACTCAGCGCCGAAGAGATTCGTGATACGATGTTGAACGCAGCGGGGGTCCTCAAACTGGACCCGATGGGCGGCCCTGGATTTCGTCTTTACAAAGTTGCGCAAAACAATGTCTCGACATACTTTCCCCTCGACTCGCATGGACCGGAATCGTTTCGAAGATCCGTCTATCATCAGAATGCGAGGGCCAGCGTCGTGGACATCCTCAACGACTTCGATTTGCCCGACATTGCGTTCGCTGCTCCCAAGCGTGCCAATACGACCTCACCTGCTCAGTCGCTCACCATGCTAAACCATAACTTTACCTTCGAAATGGCGCAAAGGATGGCGGACCGCTGTGCGAAATCCGATCCTGTGCGTGCTGCCTATGTCATCGCGTTTCAACGTGAGCCTACTCAAGACGAACGATCGGCCGCAGAGGCACTGGTTGCCAAGCACGGTGCGGTGTCGTTATGCCGTGCATTGCTCAATTCGAACGAACTGCTCTATCTGGAATAACCGACTGCCCAACCCGTCGAGGAATTTCTATGCTTCGAAAAATTTTGATTGGCATTGCACTCGTACTCGTTGCCGGGCCAACGTATGCGGGCAAATTCAATTTCGATCGCAATATTGGCGATTCTGCACCGGCCTGGAACGACTTGCCAGGCACGGACGACAAGAAACACTCGATGAAGGACTTCGACGATAAAGACGTACTGGTGGTCGTGTTTACCTGCAACAGTTGCCCCTACGCGGTCGACTACGAACAACGCATCAACACGCTGGCCAAGAAGTATTCCAGCACCGAGAGCCGAGTTGGCTTGGTCGCGATCAACGTGAACAAAATCGAAGCCGATCTATTGCCGGCCATGATCAAGAGAGCCAAAGAACGAGACTTTGTATTCCCCTATCTTTTCGATGAGACCCAACAAATCGCGAAAGACTACGGAGCAGGCAGAACTCCCGAAGTCTTTGTGCTGAACAAAGCAAGACAAATTGTTTACATGGGCTCGCTCGACGACAACGCCAAAGAAGATAAAGTCAAGGTACAATACGTCCAAGACGCTATCGACGCCATGTTGGCGGGTAAACCGATTGCAGTTACCGAAACGGCACCCATTGGCTGCGCTATTCGCTACGCTCGCCAACGGAGATGAGCCTTAAGCCTTATGCAAAACTCGGAATCATTATTTCTACGACTGCGCTCCCAAGGCGAGGAACGAGACAACGCCATCGAGCAGTTGCGGGGGCTCTTGTTAAAGGGCTTATCCCGTTCGCTTAACAACCGCTACGGTCAACCGTTTTCGGCTGAAGACATTGTCCAAGATGCCTTGATCAAGATCTTGGAATCGTTGGACCAATTTCAAGGACGGAGCAAATTTACTACTTGGGCCATGACTATTGCAACGCGAATCGGCATTAGCGCGCTGCGACGCAAGTACCACAGCGATGTATCGATAGAAGCTTTTCGGGGCGAAGATGGTTATCGAATCGATATTGCGGTTGCCGACGAGCAATCGTTATCCTCGAACTACGATCGGGCCGAATTGATTGCCAAACTGCAGTTGTTGATCGACTCCGATTTGACTGAAAAACAACGGCTGGCGCTGAGGGCTTTTCTAGCCGGATTTTCGACGGACGGTATTGCAGAGCGAGTCGGTACAAATCGTAATGCAGTATACAAACTAATCCACGATGCCAGGGTCAAACTGAAAGAGGGCTTCGAACGAGCCGGAATCTCAGCGGACGATGTTCAGGCGACCTTTGCATAGAGTAGCATTCATGAAACTAACTCCGACTCAACTGAACAAACTGATCGAACTCACCGTCTCGGCAAAAGCGGACGCCCTGGGTTGCGATGGTTGTTTTGCGCTGATGGACCAGTTCGCGCAGGCCGAATTGGATGGGACCAGCGTCTCGGAAGAGCTAGAGCAAGTTCGCACGCATCTCGAACAGTGCGTTTGCTGCCGAGATGAGTACAAGGCCCTGTTGTCGGCCTTGAATGAGATCCGACAATCGGATGAATGAGATGAGCGATCTGAATTCTCGAAGGCATGGAAAGCCACGAGTCTTAATATGCCTTGTTGGGTTGACGACGCTCTGGATGTCTTTGTCTACGGTGCCAACGGGCAACACGTATCCACCGGATCAGCCTGAAACAGTCAAGTTGCTATTCGTTGGGGATGTCATGCTCGACGGCGGGCCAGGGCACGTCATCGCGTCGGGCAAGGATCCTTTTCAGGCCTGCAAAGAGCTGTTCGTCGGCGTGGACTTGTCGATTGCAAACTTGGAATGCGTGTTGGGCCGTGGCGGAGAACAGTTGTACAAAGAGTTTGCGTTTCGCGGCGCTGTGGATTCGCCACGATATCTGAAGAAATATTTCAACGCGGTCAGCCTCGCTAACAATCACTCGGGAGACTATGGTTCGGATGGGCTGCTGGAGATGCTCGCAACGCTCGACAAGGAAAAGATTCCGTATTTTGGAGCTGGCCGAAACGCCATTGAGGCGCACAAGCCGTTCGTATTCGAATGCAAAGGGCACAAGGTCGCGTTGCTTGGATTCAACGAGTTCAATGCCGAGTTTTACGCCGCCAAAGAGAATGTTCCAGGCAGCGCACCGTTGTTCAGCTACAACGTCGTACGCAATATCAAGCATGCTCGTGAAAAGCTTGAGTGCGACATCGTGATTCCATTTCTTCACTGGGGCGAAGAGCTGCGACCAGAACCTAGAGCGGACCAGCGGCAGCTTGCTCGGACCTGGATTGATGCGGGAGCGACGGCAGTCATCGGCGCCCATCCGCACGTCACTCAAACGGTCGAGTACTATCGCGGTCGCCCGATTATCTACAGTCTTGGCAATTTTGTATTCGACTATTTTCCGGTGGATCCGCCCGAGTGGACAGGCTGGGTCGCCATTCTGGAGATCGGGACGGACGGCAAGGTGGATCTGCAGATACGATGCGTAACGTTGGATGCCGCCGGCTGCCCCAAACTCACGCAGAGTGAATGAGCACGATCGCGATTCGGAGAATCTCGCAACAGCAGTCCTAGGCAAGTTCAATAT
>JBEBHM010000134.1:0-14394 GCA_040080875.1 Pirellula sp. | reverse complement strand
CAACCCGACGAAGTGATCGTATCCGTTGGGTGGAGTTCTCGTAGACTGTTCGCCCACTGTAAAATTTAATGACCAGTTCAACAAGAGACCGGCATCCACCTGGACCAGGTCCGAAACAACCAGTGTCCAAATTCCGTTGGCTCTCTCGCCGTCGAACGCCCATAGGCCGGCACTGGGGCGATAGCTTCCGGTAAATGGCGATTCCCCTAAAGCGATCGATGACATCGCTTCGTCGTCTAGGATCGTGCCAGTCATGCTGCCCCCCCGATCTCCCGTACGATCGAATACCATAACGGTCCGACCAGATGGCGAAACAAGCGAGACCTGCAGATCGGACACCATCGTGTGCGTAAGATTGATCGTCATATTGACGTCGGTTATGTAGTCAGTGGTACCGGTGACGTTCAGCGTCGACATCACCGTGGACAGATCGGGAATCACTACTGAGTTGAACTGCGAAAAACCGGCCGTATCTTGATTGGAATCAAAGGTCGCATTGTTGTTGGAATCCAAATATACGATTTGGTCAGGGAGAGCCAATTGATCGATCGAGTCCTTGGATCCATTTCCATTCCAATCTTCGTAAACGCTCCCCCCAATGCTTGGTGCGATCGCATGGGATGTGACTTGGAACGAAAAACTCGATTCATCGTTGTCATTCGATTGAATGGAAATCGTGGCAGTTGCAATTCCAACAGCGATCGATTCGAGTCGAATTGTAAAATTGGTTGATTCTCCCACGCCGAGCGATGAACGGCTAAGTCCCGACTGGATGACATAGGGACCAGACGAGATCGATAGGCCCGTCAGATTCAGCACGGCCGTCCCCTGATTGCGAATGCGATACATGATGTCGGACGCGTCGCCTACGTAGACGTTGCCGAAGTCGCTGACCGACAATGCGTTTTGAAGCACTTGTCGGTCTGAAACAACGGAAATCTCCGGTTTCCCAATCGCCTCAACCGCACTGGCGGCATTCAACCGTCCATATCCAAAGCGGTCATTTTTTCCAGTAAACGGGTCGTAGGATGTACTCGACGCATCGATTAGATCTGTGTTGTTGCGTAACAGGCCGCGTATCTGCACAGGCGATAACGCCGCGCCCACCGATTCAGCTTGCGCAAGAACCAATGCCGTGATGCCGGACGCAAGCGCTGTAGAAGCGGAGGTGCCGCCAAAGGTCGAGGAGTCACTACCAGTATAGTCTCCATCGACGAAACCCTCAGCACCCAAGCGATCCGTCGTGTCAACGCCCAAATACCCTGGTCTCGAATCGTCGCTCGGCAAAACAAAATCAATGGCAGATCCGTAATTGCTATAGTCGGATAGAGCGCCAAAATTATTCGTCGAGCCTATCGCGATGACCCCCGGAATATTCAATGATTGAGCTGCAGGCTCAGAAACGCTGCTTGATTCGTTGCCCGCGGAAAAGAGAAATGCTGCACCTTTGCCCTGCCTACCCATCGTGGTGCCCCACAACAATGCGGCTTGGATGACTGAACTTGGCGCGCCTCCTCCCCAACTATTGTTGATGACGTCGGCCGCCTTCCAAGTCCCTACGCCAGATGCTTTCCGCCCCGCTGCATAATAAAGTGCCGACGCTATGTTTGCATCGGACGCAGGTATTCCACTTTCGAAAATTCTCGCGCTCAGTACCCGCGAGCGGTACGATGCACCCGCAATTCCAATGGCGTTCTCCCCTTTGGCAGCAATCAACCCAGCCACAGCCGTCCCATGCTTGTCTAGCGATGTCGTGTGCATCGATTGGTTCGTATTCGTGACGAAATTCCATCCATGGACGTCGTCAATCCAACCATTGCCGTCATCGTCGATCCCATTGCCTGACACTTCGCCTATATTAACCCACGCATTAAGGTCGGGATGATCGATTGATATTCCATCATCAACGATCCCCACCGTAATGTTGCTTGAACCGCCCGCCAAAATATCCCACGCTTCGGGTATATCCACATCGGCATCAACTGCTCCTCCTCCCTGGCCCGTATTGTGCAGATACCATTGGCTGCCAAATCTCGTGTCGTTCGGAGAGAAGTATCGTTGCCAGCTTTGGTAGAAATTCGGTGAAGCCCAATTGAGTTGAGGGTCAGCATCAAGTTCATTGGCTATCGCCAACGTGGAAATACCTGCTCCGTCAACTTTCACAACGAACTGATCGTCGGTCCCGGCCAACGGCGCGTAACTGGTAAACTGCTTTGCATTCGCGAAATAGTTCTGGGCATCGACGCCTTCCTTGAGACTGACGACGACTTCGTCCAACAGAACCGCGTCCGACTTAGAGCCTTCGATAACCAACACGGGAACCCATTGTTCCACCAATGCAGACGTCGCAAGGTCACTGTCCAAAGAAAAAATGTCAGGCCCGGATGCGATGTCATACATCGCGTAATGTTCATTCACATGACGAACAAAGCTTAATCTATACTTTTCCTGCAGCTCAAAATCCTGTGCCCCAAAAACTCTGGTGGGCAAAACAATGCGATCTGCGTGGACGCTCACGCCGAGATTCCTCCCGTCGACAACCAACTGCAATGCATCGTGTTCGCTCGTTGTTGCGTGCAAGCTCTTCGATTTTTGACCGCCGCTCTCACTGTAAATCGACCAAGACTCGTTCTCGGACGCATATCGCCCCGACGCGAATTCCTCTTGCTGCATGCCGATGTCGTTTGCAAGCATGCGACGTGCCTCTAATCGCTCAATTGCAAATCGACGCCTCGCCGACGGATGCGGGAACCCTCGAGATGTTGGCGCGACTTGGAAATGCTTCGACATACTAGGATATTTTACTGATCACGGCCGCCAAATGTTACAGGATCCTCAAATACAAGCTCCGAAAAGTACTTGTCAAAGTAATCCGTTTGCGAAGAAATCTCGGCAGAGTTGCGTTGCTGCGATTCCCCTTCGCCAGCCGAACCTGCTGCCGGCACGACGATGTCGCTCAACAATACAGTGGTCGCTACGCGACTTTGAACAAATGACAAATCAAAGGCGGTCACACGCCGGTCCTTGTTGAAATCGCGAGGGTCGCTCGCCGAAACTATAGCGGTCGAAATCGCTGATTGGACGGCTGAAAGATCAACGGCGGTAACACGGTACGTTGAGGCTCCGCTAACATCTGCCATGGCGTGCCCAATATAGAAAACTTCACGATTCAATAGGCCCGTATTGCTGTTCGCATTGACAATGATTTGCAACCAAGTGTTCATGATCGCGTTGGCCGGCCAATCCAAGAACACCCTCGCCGGAGTGCTCGACGTGCCTGGTATCACGTTGATCGACGCGGGGATCGGTGCATTGAGCCACGTGTTTGGCGTCACTTGTCCGCTTGCACCGACCGGC
This sequence comes from Pirellula sp., assembly GCA_040080875.1. Taxonomy (GTDB): domain Bacteria; phylum Planctomycetota; class Planctomycetia; order Pirellulales; family Pirellulaceae; genus JBKCUI01. Next base: position 11,037 of record JBEBHM010000134.1, on the reverse strand, counting down.
GCCACTCGAAACGAAAAATCGGACGCGGTCAACGTATTGCTTACGAGACCAGCCACATCCAGCACCACCGCGTTGATTCCGCGTTCCCAATTCACAATATTGTCGATGCTGGTAGACTGGCTGGTCGAGGTAGCTCGCAACAAGGATTTCGTTGTCTCCAAAGCAGCGTCTATGCCTCCGATCGACTCGAATGCTGATCCTCGATAAAGCACTTGCCTATTGGCAACTGCCACCCATGCGTCGACCGTAAAGCTCGTGGTGGACATTCCGCCATCTTCATCCGAAGCAGTGATAGTCACGAGTTGATTCGTCAATCGTGAGGACGGAATCATCGTCCAACTCCAAGTCCCATTGCCATTATTGACAAGGTTTCCCATGGATGCAGACAGCGTGACGGTGTCCGCCGCTACATCAGAATAGGAGCCAGTATTGGATAGTACTGTCAGGACGTTTCCACTGACTGCTGCGGAGCTCCGAGTCACGGTTGGGGCTGCGTTGTTAACTACGTAAGTAAAAGTAGCCAAAGCCGTGCTGCCTGTCCCGTCAGCGGCTGTGATCGTAACTTGTGTCGATGTTTGCTGCTCTCCGTGAGTCACGCTCCAGGTCCAAGTGCCATCCGAGGCTTTGACGACGGTTCCCGCGGACGCGATCAACGACACACCGCTTGCAGGAGTATCTGCGTCCGACCAAGTTCCAGAATTGTTAACAGGAACGCCTTCGATCCCGACCACGTTCGAATTGCTGGCTGCTAGGAACGGCGGTGCCTTTGTCCCAAATCGTTGATCGAACAATGGCACTCCGCTCGCCGTCACCGTTCGACTGCCATCGGTGGGTTGCGTGAATATCCATCCGGACAGTCCAGCGAGCCGAATGGTCTGCGAGGAGTTTGGTAAATCGAAAAAGGGAACACCTATATTGCTGGTAATGGAACTCGGTTCGGATCGAACGAATATCAACTCCCAGCTGTTTAACGTTCCTTGGTCACTCAAACTGTCGTCCGTCACTTCCAATTGCCAGAGTCCGTCCGCAAGCTTACCGTTCAACGTAGATAGCCTTCCCTCAGGACGGTAGTTGCCGATAAATGGGGCTGAACCCGAAACAATCGAAAGTGACGCTTGATCGTCAAGTACTGTGTCGGCGAAATTGTCGCCTCCGCCTCCTACATCCGTAAACAACTCGACGCGAGTTCCGTCAGGATGTATCAAGAACACATCGAGGTCGGATACGAATGGCATCGTGATATTTACCTTGACGTTCACGTCAGATATCAATCCGTTAAGGCCCGATACATTGATGGTACTTGTACGAGTCGATGTATCTGGAACGAAAATGTTGACGTTGCCACTGGGAAACGCATTGGAAACAATTGGCTCGTAAATACCATTGTTGTTTTGGTCCCAATAAAGAGTTCTGCCAGGTGCAGGTTGTTCGCTCGGATCCCAAGTGCCGTCGCCGTTCAGGTCGTTAAACACTGGCCCATAGAATCGATTGTTTCTGCCGACTCCGAAATCCCGATTCGCAAAATTGTCGCTCGCCGATCCAATGTTAACGGTATGTACCCCCAATCCCGTTCCACTAAACCCGGACGAGACGACGGGTCGAATGATGTACGACCCAATAGGAAGTCCGACGAAGCGGTAGTAGCCGTTGGATTGAGTGATCGTGGACTGTTCACCCGTTGTGAATTGCATCGACCAGTTATTCAACGTTCCAATGTCTTCGGCAGCCGTATCAGCGACAATAAGAGTCCAAGTACCGTTAGGACTTTCACCGTTAAAATTTGCTAGAGGCTCGGACGGTCGAAAACTTGCAGTAAAAGGTGCAACCCCTGATGCAACGGAATTGGCGGCCTCGTCGTCTAGAACAGTGTTGGTAAAGTTGGCGCCGTTCTGTCCGACTCGGTCGACGAGCACAACGGTTCGTCCGGTTGGAGATACCAGGGATATCTTCAAATCAGACAAAAACGTATGCGTGATGTTGAGGGTCAGATTAATGTCGGATACGAAGTAAGTCGCGCCCGATACGGCAACGGTGGAGGTCACCGTCGTGATGTCGGGAATCGGAACAGAAGTGTTCTGCGAAACATTCAGTGTCCCCAGATTCCTTTCAAAGACGGAGCTGTTGTTCGCGTCCACGTACACAGTCTGAGCAGTGACCGTACTGATTTCGTACGTTTCCTTTAGCCCGTCGCCATTGCCGTCCTCAAATACACTTCCACCGATCGACGCCGTGATCGCAATAGCAACCACGCTAAACGTAAATGCGGCTTCATCCAAATCGCTGGAGGAGACCGTCACGGTGCCACTCATCGGCCCCGGAGATTGAGGTTGGACACGTATCGTAAAACTGGCAGAGCCTCCAATTCCTAAGACTGTCGACGTAAGCCCGGACAAGACATAAAACTGTCCTGAGACCGTCAGCCCGGTCAAACTAAGCTGCGACGTTCCTTGATTCCGAACACGAAACGTGATATCGCTTGTTTCGCCCACATAGACGTTTCCAAAACTAATCGACGAGGCTCCGCTGACAAATTCTTGTCGCGCGGAAACCACAGATATTTCGGCCTTACCCACTCCGCTTACCGCAGTCGCAGCATTCAATCGACCATACCCGTAAAGCAGGTTCTTTCCCGTTACAGTATCGTAGGCTTGGTTCACACCATCGATGAGATCTGTACTGCTCCGCAACAGATTGCGCATGTCGCTCGGTGTGAGCGGTATGTTGAGTGCCTCAGCCCGTGCAAGTACCAGCGCCCCGATGCCCGTAGCAACCGGCGTGGCCGACGACGTTCCGCCAAATCCAGTCGCCCCCGTTCCCGTATAATCTTCTGGGGAATATCCGTCGGCGCCGATACGATCGGTCGTGTCAATCGCTAAGTAGCCTGACCGAGAATCATTGCTCGGGGCCACAATGTCCAGCGCTGGACCGTTGTTGCTGTAGTCGGACAGTGTTCCCAAATTGTTGGTCGCCCCTACAGCGATCACTCCAGGGAAATTCAACGATTGAAGTGCCGGCTCCCCTACGTTTCCGAACGCATTACCGGTCGCAAAGAAAAAAGTGGCTCCTTTGCCCTGTCGCCCCTGGGTTGTACCCCAATTCAACGCAGCGTTGACCAGGGCACTTGAACTGCCTCCCCCCCAGCTATTGTTGATGACGTCCGCCGCCTTCCAAGATCCTATTCCCGATGCTTTGCGACCGGCTGCATAATAAAGTGCCGAGGCAATGTTTGCATCGGAAGCTATCGTTGTGCCCACAAAAATCCTCGCACTCAACAATGGAGTGTTGTAGGAAACGCCCGCTACCCCAACTCCGTTATTGCCGCGGGCTGCAGCCACTCCCGATACCGACGTTCCATGCGCGTCCGCGCTCGTATTTGGATACGAAATATTATTGTCGTTTACGAAATTCCAGCCGTTTACATCATCGACCCACCCATTGCCGTCATCGTCGAGTCCATTCCCAGCTATCTCGCCTGGATTGACCCACGCATTCAGGTCTGGATGGTTTATTGCAACACCGTCATCGATAATACCAATCGTTATAGTGCTGGCCCCACCCTGAATCGTGTCCCAAGCTTCCGTTACGTCGGAGTCCGCATCAGCCAATCCACCACTTTGTCCGGTGTTGTTCAGATGCCATTGGTTGCCCAATCGCGGATCATTTGGCATAAAGAATTTCTGCCAATCTTGATAGAAATTAGGAGAGACCCATTCCAAATGCCCGTCGCTCGCTAACTCACTCGCCAACTCCAACGCTGCAAGCCCCTTGCCGGCCGCTACCGTTCCAATGAATTGATTCGACGTCCCCGGCAACGGACGATAGCTGGCGAACCTTGGCTCGCCCGCGAAGTAATCCGACGAAGAAATTCCTTCTTTGAGCGCCACCACGATTTCGTCCAATAGAACCGCGTCCGCAGCAGACCCCTTGATGGAAAAGACCGGAATCGCATGCGAAGTCAACGCGGACCAATCGATCGATTCATCTGTCTCTGAGAATACGCTATCAAAGTACTCGTAGACCGCGTACTCGTCATCAATGCTGCGAACATACCGAAGCCCCAATGCATCGACCAAACTTGGATCGATCTGCCTGGCTTCGCTTTGCAACAAAACCACTCGATCGTTTCTAATCGAGATCTCAAGGTTCGTCCCATCAACGTTCAACTGAACATCGACGGGCGCTGCATCTACCGCTTCAATTCGTTTCGTCGACCCTGGCATCGTTGGCGCAACGGCTTCTGATGTCGCCACGCCTTCGTCTAACATCCCGTCCATCGCAAACGGGCTCTCGCACCAAAGATCGAAAGCCAACATCTTGCGTGCTTCCAGAGTCTCCCAAACGAATCGCCGACGCCGTTGTTCATTTTGCAAGCTCTGCAAAACCGAGTATCCTCTTCGGCTGCTAAAAGGCATTTCAATTTTCCAAGTAAAGATGAGAGTAGGAGGGAGTAGTCATGACAATTCTAGAGTTATCCATGCAAACATGCCAAGCAAGTTACCTTGTGTTTGCAAAACTTTGCCAATCATTTCAACAAGTCCTATTCGTTCAGACTGACGGTACACACGCCGCCCATCCAGTTGTCCCTAGTTCTGAAAAGTACTCGTCTAATGAATGCTTGCTCCATAGATTCTCTGGTTTTTCTTCGCGCGATGCCTCTCCCCCTGCTTCCGAACGATCTACAATGGTTTCATCAATTCGCGTGAAACCCGGTCATAGTCCGCAAAGATTTCGTCAAAGAATTGGAATTCTTTCCGTCCCAAGCGATTCTTTAGTCTGATCACTTCTGGATTTTCACCAACCCAGCGCCCCCGACTCGGCCCCTGCATGTTGTCCTCACGCTCAGAACGCAATTCCTTAGGCACTTCATGCTGCCAATTCAGCTCCAAAGCATCGCTTCGCAATGAAACCTCTGGGGCCTTGGACCGCTCCGACAACTCCATCGCAAGCAGTCCTGCCTGTAGCTCCATGGTCGCGGGAATTGGCAACGCTCTGCCGCGTTGCTCTACTTCCAATACCGTCCCCGCTTCTCCCTCTTCCATCGAACCTGACGACGGAACTGTAATGCTGCCCAACAGGACTAAATTGGAAATTCTGGATTGAACATTCGATAAGTCAACAGCTGTGACCCGCCGATCTTTGTTGATGTCCCGGACATCGCTTACTCCCACGATCGCAACAGATATTGCCGTTTGAACCATTGACAAATCGACCGCAGTGACTCGATATGGTTCCTGGCCACTCAATTCTGCAAATGCATGCCCCAAATACAAAACTTCTCGGTTCACAAGCCCAGTATTCGCATTGGCTTGGACAATAATTTGCAGCCAGCAATTCTGGATCGCCAGATCCGCCCACTCAAGTCTTACTCGGGCCGGTTGCGTTGATGTGCCTGGTGTTACGAAAACGGTCGGCGTCGGTGCTGCCTGCCACGATCCCGGCGAAACAACACCGCTGGCACCCGTCGGTGAAACGCGTACCGACAAGTCCCCAGCCGAAATGGAGTTGCTCGCCAATCCAGCTATGTCCAATACGACTCCATTGATCCCGCGTGTATAGTTGATCACGTTCGCAAAAGTTGTTGCCTGTGCAGCTGAACCTGCTCGAGCAACCACCTTCGATGTGTCGAGCGCTGCCTCGACCCCGCCGAGCACTTCAAAATCAGAACCTCGATAGTAGACCTTGCGATTCACGATGGCCGTCAACGCATCTAAACTAAACGAGCGAACCGTGCTTAATCCCGTCGCATCCGTTGCCGTCACCACCACCGTTTGCTGCGAAAGCCGCGTACTAGGCGTATAGGACCAATTCCAAGTTCCATTCGGATTCGAAACGATGCTGCCGATCGAGGCGCTCAACATAACCGACGCTCCCTCCGGATCCTTCCAAGCACCCATATTCGAAACCGTCGATAATACATTTCCAACCACCGTGTTGATAGATACGCTCAGTTCGGGTGCTTCGTTGACATCTTGAATTGCAATCGTCCACGTCGATTCCGTCGAATAGCCACCTGGATCCGCGCTGCGGACCCGAACAGAATAAGCCGCTCTCGTTTCAAAATCGAACGAGTTGAATGCCTGAAGCTGATTGCCAACGACGCGGAATAACCCATTGTCCGAGCTTCCAGCACCCCCAACGAGACTATAGGTAAACGAATTGCCAGGATCTGGATCCACCGTTGAGAACAGTCCGACAATCGCATCGGGACCGGCATTTTCGACGATACGCTGATTGCTGAGCGTGATGCCTGTCGGAACTCGATTGCCAGGAACAACTACTTGCACCGATGTCGTGCCAGCTCCCACCTGGACATTGTTGAGCTCGACGACTTGGCCGCCAATCGTTACTTTGACTTGATATTCACCTTGAAATACTTTGGCTTGAACCTGCCCTGATCGTGACGTTCCTCGCGTTTCTGACCACCACTCTCCAAAAACCAGATCTTCAAACGCTTGCCCGTTCGGCTTGATGGAAAAGTCTTTACGATAGAGTGCTGCATCTGGCAACCAGTGTGCTCCACTCCAAAATCCCCACAGCGAGAAGGAATCGATGGCCGGCTGACTGAATGCCATGGTCAAATAGTCACGAAAATAGTCCGTTTGCAGCTGTTCGTTGCGAGTGTTAAAGTCAAACTCGGTGATTGCGATCGGGCGACTATACGTCGAATAATAAGTTTGAATCAGCTGCCCCAAAACGTCGATGTCTGTCAAATTGGATTCGGAATAGTGGCTTTGTTCGCCGAGCGTCTCAATCAGGTTTTGCGCGGTAAGTAGCCCAAGCCAATTGTCGAAGTTGGCGCGATGCGCTGTATTTTTTCCGTTGCGAGCAAAGATGTCGAAATCGTTGAGGGTCCGTTTTGCTTCGGCATCATGAACACGGAATAGGCGATACCACTCCAGCAATTCACTGTTCCCAAGTTCACTCATGACGTCGGTGTTGGAATAGGGTTCGTTCACGATATCCCACTCACCTACCTTGCCCTCGAATGTATTCGCGGCGTCAATCACTCGTTCATTCAATTGAGTTCGCAAATAGGCCCGTGCGGCAATCAATCCCTGAGTCGTTGATAGCGTATCAAATTGATTCCATACGAAAGCGGGCATGGCGCTTCGACTTGGCCAAATGACATTGTGCCCTCGCAGATAAAGTCCACTATTGTGAACCCAGTTTGCAGCATCGATTCCTAGTTGTCTATTGTTTGCAAAATCGATCCATTTGAGGTTGTTCTCAATGACTGCTGAATTGAATAGTCGCAGAATCTCCGACTGGTACTGTTGCGATTGTGGGCCGCCTGCGGCTGACAACAAGTCTCCATATCCGCTGAGGGCGCTACCCAACTTGAATTCGTGTTCCTTTTGAATGGCATACACCACGGCCCCGTCCAGTGCAGTGCCGTTTGAATCAACTACCGAAACCTGAAGTTGTGACATGCGATTTTGAGCGATGCGAGCTTGAGACTCAGCTCGCCAAGCGTCCGTCCCTGAACGACCTGAATAGGTTGGGACCGGATAACGTTCAGGAAGTGAACGGATGTCGATACCACGTGTCCTGTTCTCCCACTTGAAATCACCGATTTGAACGGTCTGACTTCCATACCCGACATTGAGCACCACCTGGAGCTCCTGGACCGAGTACAAACCGGGTGCAGTGACGTTGTAAGTATACTTTTGCCAATTCGAAACCGCATTGATCTCGAAACTGGCGAGTGTGGTGAAATTGCCAAAAGCTTGTTGCAGGGCAACGCTGATTCGCGGACTCACACCGGAAATCGATCGAGCCCAAAACTCAATTCTCAACGAGTCGCCCGATTGCACCGTCGCTGAATTGGTGATGGCCGCCTGCAATCGCCAGAATTCATTGTTGGGCGGAGGCGTTACCGTGTTGATCTGGTAAGCGCTCGTAAACGATGGCCCCTCTACCGGGACCAATTGCATGTTTCCGAACGACCCACCGATTTTGTTAAGGTGCAGGCCGTCGGAACGAACCAGGTCGGACGACGGACCGAGGTTGCGAAGTTGAAATCCAGCAAACTGAAGCGTTTGGATTTGCGCACCCAAATTGATTTCAAAGGCTGCTTGACCGACGGCATACGCTTCGTCGGAGAGGAACGGCAGTTGGATCTTGCTCCACTCGCTTGTCACCCGAATGCCTTGCTCAAGCGATTTCGCATACGGTGGGCCATTGGTTTCAAATACGGCGGAAAGGCTTCCGGTTGCAGTCAAAGTTCGAACCGAAAACTCAGCGAAAAGCACATCTCCAACTTGAATCGCCGAACTGTTATGTTGCCGAAGCTGGGCATCGTAAGTATTTGCAAATTGGGTCGTGATCACCGCTTGGATGACATTGCCATAAGTCGGAACATTGACCGTACTAAATGTCCCACCAAATGCAATGAAGTTCGATAGACTGGCTCCGGACAATAAACTTGTCCCGCCGCTTGGTGATGTCACATCGTCTTGAATGGTAACGGTTGCAATTCGCTGGCTCGTTCGACCAACGCGATAACCGGTTCCAGCTTTTATTTCCACTACAAGTGTTTCGTTACCCTCGACGAACGCGTCACTTGTTGCAGTGATGTTTATGTTGGCTGAAATTTGTCCTGCGGGGATAGTAATACTGCCGGACAATGCGGAGTAGTCGACGGAGTTCGTCGCATTGCCGCGGATCGCATACTCGACAGTAATCGCATTCGCAGCCGATGCCCCAGATCTCACCACCGTGAGGACAGACGGCTGCAACGAACCTTCGGACATCGAAGCCTGTTCCACAAAGAGACTTATCTCAGGGGTGACCGGAGCTAGAAACTCGCCCGCGATGACCTCGATCGTATTCTTGCCTGGCAGCGTCCAGCCAACGGACAGATGATCCGCACCGCTCGATTCTTTGTGAAGGGCTTCGATGTAATAGCCTTGCCCAGCCACCAAACTCAGTACGGTCGATCTCTGTTGAGGAAACTTGTTCCATTCGCGGTAAGCGGTGGCCGATGAAGTGCTCGCGGCAAGCATCTTGTTGTTGGCATCGACCGAGTTGCTGATCCAAAGCTCCGCAGCTTCGTTGGCGGAGACGTAAAACGAGTAGTCGCCAGTCGTAGGCGGGTAAAGGATGCCACGAATACGCTGTCCAAAATTGTCCGACAAGTCTATTGGTGTTTCAAACGTTGGAAGTGCGCCAACGACGTTGGGTGTTCCGGGATAGTTGGGCAGAATGGTAAGTTCGCTGATGAGACTTCCGGGCACGTTGGTCCAAACTTCGCGAGAAACCGAGCCACGCTGCGCGGGGAAGAGCCTTTCCATGGGAACAATTTCGCGTGGGAAGTGGGCACTGGACCACTCAAGCCTAATGGATGCGTTGCCGATGTTGTCGAAATACTCGAGAACAATGTCGTACTTGCGACCTGCAGTGAGTTGAATTGTCCCTGTAGCGTTGTTGACGGGAGTTGAGTTCCAGCGATCGATGATGAGGTTGCCATCGACCCATAGCCGTGCGCCGTCATCACCGGAAAGGTGAAACGAATGGAGCGAAGTGAACTGGGACTCCAGTTCCCCGGACCACCGCACGGAAAAGGAATCTGGGGCAATGCCAGGTGCGGGGGCTGCGGACGACCAATCAAAGTTGGCGGTCGGGTCGATTCGCACGAATGCAAGTCCGGTCAAGTCCGCATTGTCGTAATATTGGCCCAGCAGCCCAATCCCGGCAGTGGAATCGTTGGCAAGAAGTTGACGCGGCCCCAGGACTTCGAAAGCTAGGCGGCGGCGGGGCGTAGGGTAAAGGTGGTTTACTGGAGCCGATCGACTGGAAATTAGAGAACAAGTGGGCTGTGACCAAACAGCTCCCCAGATTTTGGAGGGTCGGTTAGGAATGATCGAGACCAACGACATAGAACGATAACGAACGGGGCGAAACCTGGGCCATTTACGAGGAGCTTGCGGATTGTAGCGAGTTTGTCGGCCAAGTGGCATAGACTTCCAGCCTGTGTTTCCAAGTCTGAAAGCCAATTCAACAAAGAGAATTGAAACACTTCTCGCCGAAAATCCCCATCACTAGGCGAGAAAAACTTGCAACCGCAATTAAAAATGGGCAAGACACATCAAGTCTGAGTTGCACGTGGGGGCCTTGATCAAGGAGGTGAAAGGGAGTAAATTTTGGGTAGCAGTCGGTTTCGAAAAGTGAAAGTTTGCGGGCATAAAGAAATAGCCAAGTGAACCTGGCGGAGCGGAACCGAATCAGTAGATAGCACACTCCCTTGTAGCTCAGTCGGCAGAGCAGCGGACTGTTAATCCGCGTGTCGGAGGTTCGAGCCCTCCCGGGGGAGCTCGCGTTTTTTCTGCCGAAGAAACGCCGAAAAGTTAACGCCAAAGTCGGCTCTCTGACTTTGGCGTTTTTCGTATGAAAACCCCTGTTTTCGCGGCTTTCTTGCGATTCACCTTGCCGGTGGACTATCTCGGTTTTGATTCGGCCACCTAAGAGTCCGATCGAAACCACGCCGGTTTCTTCCGGTACCCCGAATTCCGCGAGATTGTTCTCAGTATCTCTGTTTTGAGATCTGAGTTTGATTAACACTGCGGTTTCGATTCTCAAACCGTAATGTTTTTCTCCAAATACGGGCAGTCTCAGGATGGTGCTTGCAAAAAGCTCGCGACCAACTGAGGCTCATGAGCGACCACCAACGACTTCAAAGATTAGCAGAAGCGCAGTCCGATTCGGACTCGTGGAAGGAGTGGTATCGCCTCACGCCACTTGAGAGAATGCGTGAATCGATGAAACTGTGGCGATTCTATCTTGAGGCTGGAGGCTCACTTGATCCCGAACCCGATTCTCAAAGTCCTTTCGACGATGTCATGCCACACGGTACGGCACCTGCTTATCGGCGGTCAGGCCTGCGTGTTATACGGCGCAGCGGAGTTTAGCCGCGACTGCGACATAGTCATTCTGGCTGAGGAAGCAAACTTCGAAAACCTCAACGCAGCCTTGGCAGAACTAAAGGCAGAGTGCATCGCCATTCCGGAGTTCAAGGCCGAGTACCTCCAGCGCGGCCAC
>JBEBHM010000133.1:0-14400 GCA_040080875.1 Pirellula sp. | reverse complement strand
GTCTTCGCAGGTCTTATCCCTCCGGATCAAGTTCCTCGTTACGTTTCAGCCATGGACATTTTGGTTCATGCATCATTGCGAGAAGGCCTTGCCCGGGCGCTTCCACAAGCCATGATTTCTGGAAAGCCAGCAATTAGCTTTGACATCGACGGCGCGAGAGAAGTGGTACTCGACGGAAAGACTGGCTTCTTGATTCCGCCCAAAGACACTCAAAGCCTAGTCGATGCTATGCTGAAACTTGCGAATAATCCACTTCTGCGATCATCCATGGGCATGACAGGACGAAAACTTTTTACAGACCAATTTCGTCATGAAACGATGACGAAAAGAATTCGCGAGCAGTACATATCCATTTTGAACACTACTTCCATTGGTTCTCGCATCACCACAAATTAGCGAAAGGCCGCGAGGATGAAATATTTATTGAGCGCCCTTTCGGGACTCGAACTCGCTCCATGGTTTGGTTTCGCTCTCCTGTGTTGTTCTGGCAACCTCTACGCTGAGGGAGATTGGCCACAATGGCGAGGTCCAAAACGAGATGGTCATGCAGCGGATCAAAGGCTTCTCAAATCTTGGCCAAAGCAAGGCCCAAAACTTGTCTGGAGCTGCTCTTCGGCCGGAATGGGATACTCGTCTGTTGCAGTCGAAGGCGATCGACTGTTTACGATGGGCAAACGATCCAATGAAAACGTCCTGATCTGCTTTGAAGCACATGACGGTACTGAAAAATGGGTTTCTACAGTTTCAACCGGAGCCACTGGGAATGAATACAACACTGGATGGGGCGACGGACCGCGAAGTACTCCAACCATCCATGGAGATTACGTCTACGCTCTTTGTGACCTTGGAAATTTGGGCTGCTTCAGCAAAACGACCGGCTCCCCCGCTTGGTCCGTAAACCTTTGTCGGGAGTTTGGCGGGGAAGTTCCCGGTTGGGGGTATAGCGAATCGGTCTTGATCGATGGCAATCGAGTGATTGCGACCGCCGGAGGAAAAAATTTTCTCGTTGGTTTAGATAGGCTGACAGGTGCTAAAGTCTGGGAATCAAAATTCTCTGATGGTGCACAATATGTTTCCGCGATTCGGAACGACTTCTACGGGGTCCCCGTTTTTCTTTCCGCCAGCAAAAAAGGGCTGGTAGGGATTCACGCAGATTCGGGAGAGATATTGTTCCTCAATGCTGCAACCGGAAACGGGACCGCAGTCATTCCAACACCTCTTGTTTCTGGAAACATCATCTATCATTCGTCAGGCTATCAAGCAGGCAATGCGGCGATAAGACTGTCGCTTGTGGGGGGCGTACTTGCGTCCGAGCAACTTTATCACGAAAAGAAGGAATCCATGGAGAATCATCACGGTGGTACGGTCCTGTACGAGGGCGTCATCTACGGATTCTCTAAGTCGTTGCGTGGAGTTTGGATGGCACAAGATCTCGAATCGGGCAAAGTTCTTTGGACCAAGAAGATAGGGAATGGGACGTCAGGCTCAATTGCATTTGCTGACGGACTGCTTTATTGCTACGACGATCAAGATGGCACTTGCTACCTGGTGAGTCCGAATCGAAGCGGCTGGGTTGAGTTGGGGCGTGTTGGGTTGCCCAGCAAAACAGATTTCGACCGCAAACGCGGTGCGATATGGACGTCTCCGGTCATCGCTGGCCAAAAACTGTACCTTCGCGATCAAGAAAAAATTTTCGCGTTCGATATCGCCGCCAAGTGAATAGGAGGCCGTCTCACTACGTCTCAAGTCATTCGATGGCTTTGTGATGAGCCTGAGGCGCTAGCCGAGCTTGATGATCGATCGGCTAGCGCCCTAGCGCCCTAGCGCCTCAGGCTCAATTAAGCGAATGATGTGTAATATCGGAAAGTGAGACGGCCTCATGGGCCCCTCGAGTTTACTGTCGTTTTGCCAAAACCTTATTCTGACTTGACTCGCAAGTAGTCGCATTGCCTAAGTGGCTGCGGTGGGTACTTAGGCCACTGGGCGGGCGTTACCATCGATTGGCATAGCAGGAAAACCGAGCCTTTGCCTGATACAATCGTTCTATGGTCGGCACATTGCAGGCAAATCGAACTGCTCAACAAAGAATTGGTAGCGGCCATTTGGTCTGCCACCTTGGATCTGTCCAGCCGTTCCTCACCGTCGGAGTTCATCAAGCGCGTATCCCTGGCCGAGCCGTAAGTGCATCCGAAAAAAACGAAACCGGGCTCAGCAATACAATCGGAGATCGCCAACAAGTCAAATGAATTCTGGCATAGATTCAAAAAATCGCGAAGCGGTGAGCATCATAAACTGAAAAGGCAAATCCAACAATTTGCGATTCAGTGGAACCAGGACTTGCCGCGACACGAAGAGCAATTAGCGTGGAATGTCACGGGGACTCAGCAACTTTTGAGGTGACTGTCATGATTGCAAAGACTTGCTTGGTATTGTTTGCGACAATTGCGTTGTTTTGCATTGCTCCTCGCGCCCAGGCGCAGGACCCGTATGCGTTTCAGTTTGGATACGTATTAGGTCATCAAAACAGTTTTCGCAATCGTCTCCCAACTCCTCCTTATTTCTCGATCTATCCACCCGTATATTACGGTGCTCGATACCAGCGACCATACGGCGAAAGCCCATTCGCTTCGTTTCCACAATTGCGTTCGTCGCCGGACTATTTCGCCGTTCCAAAACAAGTTCCGTACCGATCGCATTCCGTCGAAAATCCACACGCAACGCATTCCATGCCGCACGTTAAAGCCACGATCGGTGAACCGGTTGCGTCGAGCGTCGTTGGGCCAGGCCGCATCGTACAGATTTTGAATCCATTTGCTCAACCACAGCTCGTTTCGGCAAATCAGGAATAGAGTAAAACGATTGTCCCCAATCGTTTGGGGAGTAGTGCGAACGATTGTCTCAATCGTTTCGCGAACACGGAACCATGGTGCCATTTGTGCAAATAGTGGGTTAGACCTCGCGCGGCTTCCGGCAACCTTGTACTGTCGGACGTCAAGACGGCAGGAGCCGCGCGAGGCCTAATCCCAACTCTTCTTCGCCTTTCTTTGCGAACCAATTCCTTTAGAATCCATCCCTATGCGGTACAAAGAGTGATGGTGGATTGTTTCTACCCTTTGTCGATGGGTTTTTACGGAACCATGGCAGCGTTTGCTGATGAATGACGAACATTGGATTGAAATCGATGGCTCGCGTGGCGAAGGCGGTGGGCAGATGCTGCGTTCCTCATTGGCTCTTTCGATGGTGACTGGTCGTCCGGTCGCAATCACCAATGTTCGAGCCGGACGAGACAAACCTGGCTTGAAGCGGCAACATTTGACGTGCGTTCACGCAGCGGCCGAAATCAGCTCGGCCAAGATCTCCGGCGACCATGTTGGTTCGCAGTTTGTCTCTTTTGAGCCGAAGTGCATTGCGGCCGGAACGTATCGATTCAGCATTGGAACTGCGGGCAGCGCCTCGTTGGTACTTCAAACTGTCTTGCCCGCTCTGATGATCGCGAGCACTCCATCTCAAGTGATCGTCGAGGGAGGTACGCACAATGACTTTGCCCCCCCATACGAGTTCTTGAAAAAGGCATACTTGCCATTGCTTAATCGCATGGGCCCGAGCATCGATTTAAGCTTGGTTCACTACGGTTTTTACCCCATCGGTGGTGGCGAGATCCGGGCAAAAATCTCCCCATCCGAATCGTTGAAGCCGTTTGACTTGATAGATCGTGGCAAGATTGTGCGACGACACGTTACCGCCTGTGTCGCCGGTTTACCCTTGCATATCGCAGACCGCGAAGTCGACGTGGTGCGCCGCGGTCTGGACTTGCAGAAGCACGAGACCAGTTGCGAAGAAATCCCAGCCAAGTCCCCTGGAAACTATTTGTGGATCGAGATGGAGTCCAACCTTGTGACCGAAGTGATCACGGGCTTTGGTCGACCTCAGATCAAGGCCGAACGAGTGGCTCGCGATGCGTTGAAGGAAGCGAAAACGTACGACAAAGCCAACGTTCCGGTCGGCGTCCACCTAGCCGATCAATGGATGTTGCCATTGGCCATCAGCGCATGGCAAGCGAGGCAACGAGGCGAGACGGGCGGCGGAGGTCGTTTCAAGACTCTGACGCTCTCGCTCCACGCGATAACACATCTCGAGATCATCGAACGATTCTTGGGTATCCACTCGACGGTTCAATCGCTGGACGATGATACTCAAATGGTTTCGATTGGAACATGTGATCCTTGGTGACGATTTAAACTGCGACCATTTAACTTCGACTCCTAATCGAATAGAATTAGCATATTCGGTTGCAAGCTTGATTTCCTAATGAGATTTCCCATGTCGTCGGTAGATAGACTTATCGAGCCACTCCGCCACTCACCGCAGCTTCCTCAAGCGATCGCAATCTTGCAATTGGAAGCCGAGCGTAAGCGACGCGAGCAGTTTTATCATGACATGACACCCGATCAAAAGATCGAGTTCATCGAAGGTGAAGTTGTGTTGCATTCGCCGGCTCGCAATCGACATCTGGATGTAACTGGAAAAGTTTTCCAATTGCTCAATATATTTGTTGCCCTCCACGGCATTGGCCAAGTCAAATCCGAAAAATGCCTTTGTGTATTTCCTCGCAACGACTACGAGCCCGATGTGGTTTTTTTCGGTCTAGACAAATCGGCCAGTTTAACGCCAGACACGATGAAGTTTCCTGTTCCTGATCTGGCGATTGAGGTTTTGTCGCAGTCGACTGAGGATCGTGATCGGGGTGTGAAGTTTGAGGACTTCAGCTCCAATGGTGTTGCAGAGTATTGGATCATTGATGCAGACGAACTCATTGTTGAACAGTACCTTCTCAATAACGGTGAATACCGACTCGCCTTGAAATCGGGCTCGGGAACTTTAAAAAGTCAAGTTATCCTGGGGTTCGCGATTAGCATTGAAGCGATCTTCGATGAAAAAGAGAACCTCCAAGCGATTCGGAAACTGCTCGACTAGTGCGTTTTCAAGGGGAACAATTGGCGTTGTGATCAAACTCTGGCAGCGACTCGCAATTTGGCGCTGCGGCTGCGGGCGTTTTTGCTAATTTCCGATTCGGAGGCCACGATCGGTTTTTTGGTCAGAACTTGCAGCCGTTCGTCCTCTCGCATCGCGTGTTTTACCAATCTGTCCTCGAGCGAATGGAACGAGATCACCAACAGACGCCCACCTTGGCTTAGACAATCAGGCAGACGTTTCAAGGCGGTTTCTAAATGATCAAGTTCGTGGTTGACGGCGATGCGTAGCGCTTGAAAGGTTCGCGTTGCACTATCGATGCGTCCATGCACTTGCCCAGGTACGCATCGATGAACCAATTCCGCCAATTGCTCTGCCGTTTCGATGGGGGCACTGCGTCTGGTCTCAACTATTTTTCTTGCGATGCGTCGGCTGAATCGCTCCTCACCGTACTTGTAGATAATGTCCGCAAGCTCACGTTCGTCTATTTTCGCCAGAAGGTCGCGGACCGCGATGCCTTCGTCCGGGCAATATCTCATATCCAGCTCTCCGCCTGCACGAAACGAGAACCCTCGCTCGCGATCTTCCAGTTGATCGCTGGATAACCCCAAATCCAGCAAAATGCAATCTGCCTTGGGAATCGCGTGCTCGGTCATCAACGTCGGCAATTCCCGATAGGAACTTTGTATCAACCGGATCCGACATGTCGTGCGTTCCTGTGTATCCTCATTCTTTGGCAACAGTTCGTCCAAGAATCGAGTCACGCGCTGGATGGCGAATGCATCTCGATCAATCCCAACCAGACAATCACCGACACCAAGTTTTTGTATGAAGTGCCATGCGTGACCTCCTCCTCCCAAGGTACCATCCACGACCGTTCTGCTGCCGGATGGTTGCTCATCAAGTCCAGACCACTGGAGCACTTCGCTTAAGAGGACTGGGATATGAGCAGTGGGAGAAGCCACGATCTATTTCTGGAAACAAGAATCTTCAAACAGCGTCTCGGAGATACGCTGCAACTTCAACCAGTGTCTCGGAGATTCGCTGCTACGTCAAACAACGTCTCGGAGATACGCTGCTACGTAGCAAGGTGCGGACAAAAAAAATAGCCGGTCGTCCGGTCCATCTCACTCTTTTCCATCGCAGCAAGCACTTCGAGGTTCCGTTCAATCGCGCGGTGCTGTCGAGCCCCTGCAAAGGGGCTCTCTGGTGTTCGAGCTCGCTGTGTCTGAAAATCGAGAGGCAATCTATCACTGCTTCATGATCGATTGGCGGGCCGAGCCCGTGGCCGCGAAGCTCGTTCCCTACCTTTCAAAAATCAGCCACACATCGCTTCGATGGGTGAGATGTCTCCGGGCTCGACCGGCTTAAAGATCGTGTCCTGCGACGCCCACTACCATACTCGAAATCAGCCTTTCTTGGCTACTCTCTTTTCGATGAACTTTGAGAGGAATCTCCTTTGTCTCGGCGGATTTGATATCATTAACCCCTCGAATTAAAGGTGCGAAACATTCCGGCAATCACACCTAAACCATTATCCAAATTACACTTAGCGTTTCCAAAACGAAGATCGGCCACCAACTTGGCTTCATTATTGTTTTTGATTGCGTCGGCTTGCATCGGGCTTGCTTATGCGACCTATCGGTTGTTTGGACCGGGTAGGTACTCGGCTGGGGAGCGACTGCTGTACGCCCCAGTTTATTTTTTGGCCAGAATTTTGTGGCGAGTCGAAGTGGAATGGCGAGACGGATTCCAATTGCCGGTCGGTTCCGCTCGATCCGCCAAGGACTATATGCTTGCGGATCGAATGCAAACGGGAGCACTACTTATCGCCAATCATCGATGCTCGGTCGATCCTTTTTTTGTGCAGTTGGTGAGTGGCAAGCGAGTTCATTGGATGGTGGCTGGCGAGTATTTCAAGCATGCGTTATTCGGACCCTTGTTAAGGTCCTATCAGGCGATTCCGACCAATCGTGCTGGCGTTGACACGGCCTCGACCAAGAGGGCCATCGCGTTGGCCAAGAGTGGTCGTTTCGTTGGCATGTTTCCAGAAGGTCGGATCAACCGTACTGAATCGCCATTGCTTTCGATCCGTCCGGGAGCAGCCATTGTGGCGATCAAGGCTGGAGTGCCGATGGTCCCAATATGGATTGAGGGAGCACCGCGTGGCTGGGAAGTCTATAGCGCACTCTTCGTGCCGGCCAAAGTCAGAATTATCGTCGGTCGTCCCAGTCTGTTCAACAAATCGGCCCAAGAAACTATCGCTGCAGCGAATCCCAATGAGAGCGATGACGCGCGCCCTATCATGAGTTCCGAGCGAGTGCGAGCTCGGGAAGATGCTGTCGCATGGATCACCGACACCATGTTGCAGGCATTGAAGATGGGGGGCACTGAAACAGATATTGTCATTGCAGGTCGAAAATGGGTGGACAGTTAGATGAATAACCCGTGTGATATGGCCTATTCGAGAGGATTCTACAGGTGAGTAAGACAAAAATCATGTTGGTAGCCATAGTCTGGCTGTGTTTGCTTGGTCTAGGTGTTTCCCTTTGGAAACTGGTTATCGCTCCGGTGCGTGCTAAGCAATCTCAAGAAAGTGCCAAACAAAAAGCTGAGGCTGGAATCCAAGCGACCACCGGAACGAGTCGATATACGCAAGAAATCAACCTTGGTCTGGATAGCTTTTCGGGGTATGCAATTTTTCGAACACCCGAATTTCAGAAACAATTAGCCGATCGACAAATCAAACTCGTTTTGAGCGATGATGCGGCGGACTACACGGCTCGGGCTGCTGCGCTCGAAAAAGGGACACTTCAATTCGCTGTATTTCCAGCAGACGCGCTCATCAAGACTTTTTCCAAGATGGAATACGCGCCAGCAACCATTGTGGCAATCGTTGACGAAACACGCGGTGCCGACGCGATGCTCGCGTACAAAACCCGTTTTGAAAGTGTAGACGACTTGAATTCGCCCGATGTTCGATTCGTTTTGGTCGGAGATTCGCCGAGCGAAACGCTGGCAAGGGTGGTTATTCAGGATTTTGGTTTGAATCTATTGACCGCCAAATCGATCGATCCGGTTTCGTCTCCGGAGAAAGTGGTCGAGCGTTATCGTAAGGCTTCGCCAAGCACCAACGAAGTTTACGTTGTATGGGAACCCTACGTTAGTCAAATGCGCAAGAACGAGGCGATTCGAGTCCTGACGGACAGTTCGAAATTCACGGGGTACATTGTCGACACGCTTGTGGTCAACCGAGACTTCTTACTCAAGCATGAGCAAGTGGTGGAAGCGGTCCTCGAGAGTTACTTTTCTTCTCTGTTTGCTTTTCGCGACAAAGCCAAACTGACGCAGTTGATGTTGGACGACGCCAAACTGACGAAGCTGCAATTGGACTCAGATCAAGCGGCTCAGATGATTGCGGGTATACAATGGAAGAACACGCAGGAAAATTTCGCCCACTTTGGGCTTCGTCCCGGTGCGATTTTGCACGTAGAGCAGATTTTGGAACGAGTCTCCAGAGTTCTTAAGACCACCGGCGCGATCGAGCAGGAGCCCGCAAACGGAAAATGGAATCGTTTGTATTTCGATCGACCCATGAAACAGATCATGTCTCGCAACTTTTATCCTGGAGTCCAGTCCGAAGCGATACGCGAAGAAGCGACCTTGAAAGCTTTGACTCCCGAACAATGGTCCAGTTTGGTCAGCGTTGGAACTCTCAGTGTGCCAGAATTGGTTTTCTTGCGAGGCAGCTCGAATCTGACCGAAAGAAGTCGAGCCATTCTGGATGAATTAGCCGTCAAGCTGCAAGCGTGGCCACAATACTATTTAATGATTCGCGGAAACGCATCCAATTTGGGTGATGTGGAAGCAAATCGTTTGTTGGCTGACAAGCGAGCCCAAGGTGCACTAGAATACCTTTTGTCGGCTGGCATTCCGAAAGAGCGAATGCGAACCATGCCTGGCAACAATACCGGAGAAACCCGCGTTACGTTTAGCGTCGGCGAGATTCCGTATTAGGCCTTATCCAACATACACGACTAAATTCCTTTTCATCCTCCTTGAGATCGACAGATTGAGCGACCTACGATCCCGAATTGTAAGCGAGCTGCTTTGGGCTCCGTCTGTGGTTTTACCCATTGTAGCTGGAGCTTCGTCATGGCTCATTTCGTGGGCAGTCGGTGGAGTAAGCGTTTTGAACGTCGCAGGCTTGGTGGGAGTGTTGGCTGGTGTGGGTTGGATGGCAACTCGGGTTATCTTTTTTGCTGACGATGTTGCTGCCAAAGTGGCATCGGAAGAAAAGGAAAAAGCGATACGAGCCGAGGAGGACAAACTGGATGACTTGAAAAACCGGTTGCGAGCCGATCGCGATTTCCGAACCAAAGACTACCTCACGTTGCTTCGAACCTGCCGTTCAGAATTTGAGTTGTTTGCAACTCGACCAGGCCTCGCGCTCCAAAGTCAAGAAATCGTCAAACAAGTCCGTTTGCTTTTCTTCTCCTCGGTGGCACAGCTAGAGCGATCCCTCAAACTGCATGAGCTTTCCGATCGATTGATTGGCGATCAACGCAAGAAAGTCCTCGAGGACCGCGAACGCTTGCTTGGGGAAATCCATGAAAGCATCGAGCATATGCAAAATGCCGCCAAACACTATCAAGAGCTTGTCGACAACGAGCAGAATACCGATCTGAGCAGTATTCGCGACGAATTAGATGCGTCACTGCGAGTTGCCAAGCGAATCGAGGAACGCATGCGGGAACTTGATGGAACCACCAACGTGGATGCGTACCTCAAGGAATAGTGTCACGTCCCAAACCATTCACTGTCATTTCATTCAACCAGACTAGGAGCTTTATTTAGATGTTTAGAGCAATTGGACGATTTTTTCGCGCGATCGGATACTTGTTCACGGGCAAAGTGAATAACGCCGCCGATTCCATCAGCAACAATCCGACCGTGATCTCGGCAACGTACGACAAAGTCATTCAAGAAAAGAAGCGACGGTTGAATGAATACAAAGATGCCATCAGTGCCATGATTGCTCAGGAAGAGAGCAAAAAGGACAAGCTCACGACGTTGACCGACGAAGTTCAAAAATTGGAAAAACTCAGGTCAGGTGCGGCTGCGCGCGCGAAACAGCTGGTCGACAAGTACCACGGCGATTCCAACGCAGTCAAAAACGATCCAGAGTATGTGAAGTGCCAGTCGGCCTTCAAAGATTTTTCAAGCACGCTTGCCGAGAAGCAAAAACGAGCGCTCGAGTTGGAGGATGACCTCAAACAGTTGATGGCCAACGTGAATGGCCATAAGTCGCAGATTCAATCGCTCATGCGCGACCTGGACAAAATCAAAGATGAAAAGCACGATGCGGTGGCGGACATCATGTCTGCAACCGAAGAAAGGCAGATTGCGGACATGGTCAATGGAATCTCCAACGACAAGACCAACGAAGAGTTGCATCGTCTACGTGAGATGCGCCAAAAGGCTTCGGCAAACGCAAGAATCTCGCGAGAACTGGCTGGCATGGATACGAAAAAAGAAGAAGCCGAATTCCTTGAGTACGCGCAAAGGAGCGCTGCGGATGACGAATTCGATGCGTTGATCGGATTGTCCGCCAAGAAAGAAACCGCCGAAAACTCCGCCGCCGAATCCAAGATCCCTGAAGCCTAATGTAACGAAGTTGCTCCGCAACTTCGCCTGCGCAACGCAACTTCGCCTGCGCATTGAAACTCCGCCGGATAGATAGACATGACCATCAATCCGGCCATTCCATTTCGGAAAACGATTGGGACAATCGTTCGACTCTGATCGCCAATATTAGTCCTGAAGCGGGTCTAAAATGAAAGAGACGGTGATCGCACCTGTGCTGTCGCGCAGAACAAAGTCGCGAAATAGCGAACTTTCATGAAAACGAAATAACAAAGTGCGCATGCAGAACAACCAAAAGACGGCGTTTTCCCTTGGTGGAATGGGAATTCTACTGAGCCTTGTGTTGGCGTGGATCACATGGGAATACTTGCCTATCTCTTCGCAGCGATGGAGCCTTACGATTGCCTGTGCCGCTTGCGGTTTTGGTTTTTCTCTTGCCTGCTATTGGATTACGACCCGACTGCCGGACCGAAGCGTTTGGCGGTACCTGTGTGTTCTGTTGTTCTTGATTGCTGTAAGTGCGCCGCTGCTGTCATCACTCTTTCCGCACATTTCGTATGCCCGATTCGGCCTAACCGTCTACGGCGTGACACCTGTTCCGTACCTCGACATCACGATCAACCGCAATGGAGTGTTGTGGTTCCGCCCTAAGACGCATTGGATTACTAGCGAAGAACTGAATGCGCTCATGACTGAAGACGTCGAGGTAGTTGTCGTTGGAATTGGTTGGGATAGTATCGCTCAACTTTCCGATGACGCAAAAGCGTTGGCGTCGACCGTAGATCTTCGAGTCTTGTCGACTCCATTAGCGTTTGCACTCTACAATCAGCTTCGCCGTGAAGGCCGTATCGTGGTGTTACTCGCACATAGTACATGCTGATGGCGAGGTGTTGATTTCGGCACGGTTTCAGCTGGAGCCCATCTATGCAAGACTCGAAAAAGCCTTTGAACCCATATGCTCTCTCGACGACGTCGAGCGCCTTGCCCAACGCAATTGCATTTGACGGAGTTGTCAACGAAAAAATGTATCTACAGCTTTTTCGCGGTGCAAGATCAACAAAAATGGTGTGCGAGTTCCACTTGGTCAAGATTCGCGGAGATTCCTGGCGTTGGGGGCAGATCTATTCGGATCCTTTTCCGTGAGCGATCTTAAGTCCTTTGTCCGAAAGCATGCCGCACGAGCGTCCCGTGATGACGACGGCATCGCCCAGAGCGCTATGGGACAATCGTGCAACTATCGGGAAACGATTGGGGACAATCTTATTACTCTGGGGAAAAATCTTTCGCTTGGATGTAACAATTCTTTCGCAAGTGGACATTTGCTAGATATGGTGTTCGAAACACGTCAGGATCTAGGCAGACAAAATGTTCAATCGCACTACTTTGCAAATGATGACAGTCCTTTGCTTGCTCTGGGCTGGAACGACCGCTCGAGCCGATTTAGTGCTGGGTTTAGTCGGTGACCTCACTTGGAACAAAGTCGATCAGCCAGGTGGGCCTCCGCCGATATTGTTTACCGTCGGGCAGGACAATCTCGCAATCAATGGAAACCAACTCAACGCATTCAGTATTGGCCTCAAAATCGTACCTTTTGGAACCGCAACGGGTTCGATATTTTTGCAATCGGCCAGCGTTCCAGTTAGCAATGCTGTATTTCCGGCATACGGTTTGTTAGAGCCAAAGGTCGCACAAACCGAAGGGTTTACGACAATTACTGCGGGAAACTTGGACGGCAACAATGTGCTCGTACCAAACACCGGCAGGAACTTATTCACGGCAAATTTTGCCTCGCCGGGCAACAACGCCATCGGCCGTTTCGATATCTTTGCGGAACCTCTGCTTACGTCTTATTTCATCGCCGATCCCGCAAGCGAAGGCTTTTCGTTCGGCAATGTTGCGGCGGGACAAAACGGCGTCTACCTCGGTTCGATTACGGCCTCGATCACTGCGGTCCCGGAACCCTCGTCGATCGTATTCGGCCTGAGCGCCGCCGGAATGCTTGGTTGGGCCTACCGAAGAAAAATCACACGGATGACGAAACCAAGAGATGTGTAAAGCGAAACATCGTCATTCTTCTCGCTGAACGACACCGCCTCCGAAAAACGGATTCTGCTCTTTCGGCTCGTACTCAATGACATGGTACTCGTACTCACAGGACGATTCGAGTACGAATCCTCCTGAAGAGGCTTCGCCCTAGGGAATGCAAATGGGTCTAGAAAGGCGGCCAAGCCGCCTTTCTAGACCCATTTTCGTAGGAGTAGGAGTAGGAGTAGGTACAGGTACAGGGATAGGCACACTCTCGTGTGCATCTCTTTGTTACTTCTCTTGGTTGCGGATCTACTGCATATCTGATCTTTGTTGGAATGTATCTGATTCATCGCTTGTCACCCGCAACAACGGCTCGCCTGAACGAACTTGACCAAATATTCGAGTTCTCTGTAACAGTCGGTACGAGCGTTGGCATAAGCCTAGTAGCCCCACATGGCTACATGCGGCATTTTTAACATCGAGCTCACACTTTTCACTCCAGCGCGTTCCAACATGCAACGAAAAAACAAGTCTCAAGATCACCGCAAACGAAGATTGCGATTCAAGTCCGAGCTCGTCCGAAAGCTCTCGATGGAGTCTCTCGAACGGCGTGAGCTAATGGCCGCCGATCTGGTATTCCCTACTGATCAGAACAATCTGCTTGGCGATGACCTGACTCTCTCGGCACAGCAGAACGGGGGAAACCTGTCCGTCCGGTTATTGCGCACTTCGGATATGACGCAAGTCGTCATGGTCCCGATGGATGACAGCGGAGATGTCACCATCAATGTTCGGCGCGAGGAGACCACCGCTGGCGACATTGATCCTTTTGCAGATACCCTGCGCATCGATCTGAATTCGCTCAACTTGCTGAACACGTTTGTCGTTGGGAACGGTGGTGTATTGACGCTCAACTTTGAGGGAGGTGTCGAGGTCCCTAGTGTCAGTGAAGATCACTTATTCGTTGCTGCCAGCGGAACAGCGAATGTCGGCTTTGGCTTGAGCGTTATCACCACAGCCGACGTCACCCTCAATGCCGTCACAGCCAACTTCAGCGGCAATCTGCTGTTGCGGTCGAATCCGATCAACGATGCTTCCGGATCCGCCTTTGATCCTGACAAAGTCCTTGCGTTTCCAGCCGCATCCATCACGATCAACGGAGGCTCGATCACAGCCACCAACATCAATATCGAAGCCAAGGCCTCCAAAACCATTGTGATCACTCCGGAGACCCTATTCGATGATGCGATCAGCTTTGCGGAGGTTATCGTCGACTCGAGCGCCAGCGTCTCTGTCCTTGGAAGCGCGATCATCAATGCCACCGGAGATCTGACGGTCCTGGCGGACTCGAACATGACCACCAATGCCGGCCGCGCACCAAGCGACGACGGCAATGCTAGCGATGATGACACAGCCGAGGACGCTGCCATCGTGGTAAGTGTCATCGACAACGTTACCAATTTGAGTGTCACGGCAGGCTCGTCGCTCAGCGCGACCGGCATGATCAATCTCGTATCCAACAACGTAGTCAGCGCTACTTCATTCGCAAACGGCCTTGCGGGTTCGTCGAGCGCTGGTGGGACCGTGGCGGTGACCACCATTACAGGGGACACCAACCTGATCGTTGACGGCGGGGCCAGTGTTGCTGCCGGCGGCAACGTGAGCTTGATTTCCAACAGTCTCAAGACTGCCATAACGACGGCTGTTGCCACCTTGAACGGCGTGACGAACGACAACAACAATACGACCACTACC
>JBEBHM010000803.1:0-3834 GCA_040080875.1 Pirellula sp. | reverse complement strand
CTATAGTTCCAAGCTGACGTGGGTGACTTCTGCCGGAAGTCATCATGAATTGTCAAGAAACTTTGAAGTGGCAAGAGCGGGATCATGATTGTGCAGGCGTTCGGCGCTAGGCAAGGGTCGCAGACCGCAAGTGCAGTCCTGGTCGCTCTCGGCAAGAGCGACCCACGGGCGAAGTGCGACCCACTCGGCTATGCCAATCGATCTGGTAGATCGAGCATGTTGCGAATGCTCTCGACGAGCCCGTCCGAGTTGTTTCGCCAGCCGACTTGCGTGCTGACTTGCGTTGCCAAGTTCTTGATTTGCACTTGGCCAGCATCCAATTCTTGCGAACCGGCGATCAGGGCGATGCGGAAACCACGCTGGTCAGCATACTTGAGCTGTTGTCCAAGTTTCTTTGGTTCGGAGTAGACTTCGGCAGACCAACCTGCGCCTCGGACGATGGACGCCAGAGCAAAGTAATCGTTCAATCGAGTCGCATCGAACAACGGAATAAAAATGTCGGCGGCCGAGACGGACTTTGGAATGAGATTCAGCTGTTCGAGGGCAGCAAGCAGCCGATCCAAGCCGAGAGAGGCACCGATGCCAGGCAAGTGTTGCTTGGTGTAAATTCCGGCCAAATTATCGTACCGACCACCGCTGCAAACGCTGCCGATACTTGGTAGATCTCCAAGTGTGGTTTCAAAGACGACCCCGGTGTAATAGTCCAAACCGCGTGCGATGGAGACATCCAGGCGATAGAACTCCTCGTTCACGCCGGCGGCTTGCAACGCGCTGCAAATGGTTCGCAGTCGTTCGGTTCCTGCCAGCCCCATTTCCGATTTCACGAGAATTTTTTCAAGTTGCGAAAGGACTTCATCGGTTGAGCCACGGATCGCAGACAACGCGAGGACTTGAACGATTTGGCCTTGGCTCAGTCCGGCTTGTTCTAGTTCTTTCGAGACTTGTTCCGCGCCTACTTTTTCGAATTTGTCGAGGGCTCGTAAAACGGCAGTTGAGGCGTTTTGCAAATCAAGTTGTTCGAGAAAGCCGGTGAGGACTTGGCGGTTATTGATGCGAATTTGGAAGCGGTGTACGCCGACATCGTGCATGAGCTCGTGGATGACGAGAGCGGTCTCAATATCCGCGACGACTCCTGTGGTGCCGATGGTGTCGAAGTCGCATTGAACAAATTCTCGAAAGCGACCCGCTTGCGGAGTTTCACCTCTCCATACCGGTGCGATGTGGTAGCGTTTGAAGGGTGTTCCCAATTCATGGATGTGCTGAGCGGCGAACCGAGCCAGCGGCACTGTCAGATCGAATCGCATGCCTACGGCTCGACCGCCGTTGTCCACGAAGTGGTACATCTGTCGGTCGGTTTCCTCGGAGCCCTTGCCGGTCAGGACTTCGAGAAGTTCGAGCGCAGGCGTATCGATGGGGACGTATCCATACCGGCGATAGACACGTCTGGCGACTTCCATCAATTTCTCTCGAGGAATCATGGCTGCGGGGAGAAAGTCGCGAAAGCCTTTGAGGGTCCTTGGTTCAATCAATGCCATCTAGAGTCCGATTGGGGAAATTGTTGAGCAGTTGTCCTCAACTGCTTTGAGGAAAGTATGTAGAGCAGTTGTCCCCAACTGCTTGAGTGCGTCGCTCCCAACAGATTCTAAGACGCCGGAACGATTGAGGACAATCGTTCTACAAACTACAAACACAAACTACAGAATGGGGAGCAACGAGGGTTCGGGGCTTCGTATAGCGCTTAGGTCCGACGAATGGAATCTTGCATCCATGTATTCGGCGACTTGTTCGGAGGTTTCAAAGTACATTTCGTAGACGGCATCTTCGTCGAATTCGCAGTTGTCGGTCGCGTAGTCGCGACAAATTTGGGGGCGAGTGAGATAGATGCCGCAACGATGGTCGGCTTGAAGGTGTTTGCAGTCAGTATGTACGAGCAGATACCAGGTACCATCCTCGATGAAGACTGAGGCACGGTCGTGCAGCAAGTACCAGCGGATGAAGTCGAGGTCTTGCTGGGTCTTTGGAACGTCGATTGGCAAAGCAAAGTATCGACAGCATTTTGCGGTGCAATAAGCGCATAGGACCTCGCCTTTGGGAACTTGTTCACGGGTGGGACGTTTCCCGTCGATTGTCTTCGCGGGTAGCAATTCGACGGATTGCGAAAGTGTTGCGTTGCTCATGATTTAGTTGATTTGAAAAGTTCCGAAGGCGAAGCGGAAAGGCAATGCAGGAAAAAATGCAGGGAATGAAAAATGCGGTGAAGCAAGTGATAAGGAAAACGGAGGATTGTACTTTGTTGTGAATTCCTAAGGCGCATGTTCAACGAAAATTTACGAGAGTAGCGGGGTATCTCCGAGGCTCTTGGATACGGCTGAGCGTTCAGGGGTTCGTTGAACGTTGAAGGATTTGTCGGTGTCGCACGATCACCCCTTCGACCATGTAGACGATGTCTTCGGCAATACTGACTGCGTGATCCGCGATTTGTTCCAAATGGCGGGATGCGGAAAAACAATGCATTGCGGCGGCGATTTGGCTGTTATCGCGAGTCATCAAAGCGTTGAGGATATCGATCAATTCCACGTTTTTAGCGTCGATGCGATCATCTTCTTCGATCACTTCGTAGGCTTGTGCTGGGGTTTGGTGGACGAAGGCATCCAGGCTGCGTCGGACCATCGAAGCGGTCATTTGCGCCATTTCGGTGATACCAGGCGGGATGGGAAACTCGGGGTGAGAGCATAGGCTGTCGGCTCGCTGGGCGATGTTGCATGCCAAATCCGCGATGCGTTCCAGGTCGTTGTTGATCTTCATCATCGTGGCGATACGTCGCAAATCGGCTGCAACGGGCTGATGGAGAGCTAGCATTTTCAGGCAGTCCTCTTCGATTCGGACTTCGCTTCGGTCGATTTGGCTATCTTTCTCAATGATTTCGGCAGCCAAGGCCCCCTTTCGTTCCACTAAGGAGCGAACGGCCAAGGCGATCATTTCCTCGACGCTGCCTGAGAGTTTCAGGAGAGAGTTGTGTGCTTCGTTGAGGTCTTGGCTGAGGTGTAGGGACATAGACATACTTTCTGGGAAAGGATAGCCGCGCGAAATGCTCGATTGATGAATATAGCGTGAAGATAGGGTGTTTTTAGGGGATTAGGATCGCGAGCCAAAGAGCACGATGGATTAGTTGGCATAATAAACACAAATGAATTCCGTGGCTGCTTGAACCGCAGGGTCGATTGGTGGGTCCTTTAGCAAACCCCTCAAAAGTCGTCTTGCAGTGGAAAAGTCCATCTGTACACTAGTGCGACTCTTGACTGGACGCCGAATTGGACTAGTCGAGGGGTAGGATGGAAACATGCCGGTGTAGCTCAGTGGTAGAGCAGCTGATTTGTAATCAGCTGGTCGGGGGTTCAAGTCCCTTCGCCGGCTCTGACGTTTGATAGTTCAACATGAGAAAAGGGAGGTTGCCCGAGTGGCTAAAGGGGACGGACTGTAAATCCGTTGGCTTACGCCTACGTAGGTTCGAATCCTACACCTCCCATTTCCATTGTTGGATCATTCCTATGTGGTTTTAGTAATTTTGCGGGTGTAGCTCAATGGTAGAGCAGCAGCCTTCCAAGCTGAATACGAGGGTTCGATTCCCTTCACCCGCTTTCCCTCGCACGCTGCTGTAGCTCAGTTGGTAGAGCACTTCCTTGGTAAGGAAGAGGTCATGGGTTCAAGTCCCATCAGCAGCTTTGTCGTATGCTGCGCCTTCACGGGCGTTGCTACGAACGCGAACGCGATCCAGCCAGCTAGGGATAGTTGGCGGTGAAGTCGTATGAGGGATCGTAGTTTCCTTAGTTTGCT
>JBEBHM010000132.1:0-14424 GCA_040080875.1 Pirellula sp. | reverse complement strand
TACCAGTCTGCATCTCTTACAAATCATTCGCATTATTGAGCCTGAGGCGCTAGCCTCATCTTTGACCCACATCTCATTTGATTCAATCGTACTCGTACTCAATGAAATGGTACTCGTACTCGTACTCGAAACGGCCAGAACCTTCGATTACGAGTACGAGTACCGCCCTGGGGGCTGAGTACGAGTACGAAAGTCCGCGTTTCGTGCGAAAGTCCAAAGGACTTGTGGGTAATGATGAGGGCGCTAGCCGATCGATCATAAGACTCGGCTAGCGCCTCAGGCTCAAAACAAAGACTGCCGCATCGCTCGGCAACGCACCCGTGCCGTCCTGAGATCGCCTCAGGCTCAACACAAAACCCTCGAATGATTTGCGATGAAAGTGGGGATTCCTCCTAGCCGATCCATATTAGACTCGGCTAGGAGAGCGTGCGGATTCGCACACATGGTGCGCAACAAGTGTGCAAGCAAGACGATAAGACGCGGGAATTTTCATCCAAGGATTTCGTTGTACCAACGTCTTCTGAAGTCACTACCATCAACCTACCATCAACCTACCATCAACAGTACCTGTTCCTATTAGTCGCTGCTCTGCTTTGAGTGGAGGTTCGAAATGATTTTTTGTTGATCGTTGGCTGGAACTTGTTCGTAGTGGCTAAATTTAATGGTAAATGAACCTTGACCAGCGGTCATGCCCGACAGGGTTCGGGCATAGGTTGTCATTTCGGACAATGGGGCGCGCGCCTGCAAGATGGTTAATCCTCCTGACTGCGTGTCCATTCCTTCCAAGCGGCCTCGCCGCGTATTGAGGTCGCTCGTTATGGATCCGACAAATGGATCGGGGACGGATATTTCCAAATGCACAATTGGTTCCAAGAGACATGGTTTAGCTTGCAGGAAAACTTCTCGGAAACAGTGGCTTCCCGCTGTACGGAAAGCCGCTTCGTTGCTGTCTACCGGATGGTCTTTTCCAGAAAAAAGCGAAACGGCGATGTCCTGTACTTGACAACCAGCGATAACCCCTTTTTCCATTTGTTCGCGCACACCGGCTTCCACTGCCGGAATGAATTGATTCGGGACGGTCCCACCCGACACACAGTCCAGAAATGCGAAGTTGAGATTCTTGTCATAGCGGTACTCTCGCAAGCATTCGAAATGGGCGCGCGTGAAGTACGTTTCCGGTTCGATGTCGTGCGGTAATGCGTAGATTCGCAAATGAACTTCGGCAAACTGGCCCGATCCGCCCGACTGCTTTTTATGACGGTACGAACCCTCCGCATTGCCAATGCAAGTTTCGCGGTATGGTACCTTGGGGGCGTGCGTAACAATGTCGACTTTGTCGCGCTTGTGTAGGCGTTCCTGAACGATTTGCAAATGCAGATCGCTCATACCTCGCATGACCATCTCGTGAGTTTGAGGATCTCGCGTGATGTGAAAGGTCGGGTCTTCTTCTTCGATCTTGTGCAATGCACCGGAAATCTTTTGTTGGTCGGCGCGGCTCTTGGGCTCAATCGCCAAACCAATCATCGGTGACGGGAAATCGATGGATGGCAAGACCACATTCTTTTCGCCAGATACCAAGGTGTCTCCCACTTGAAAATCGTCGATTTTAGCGACAACCACAACGTCCCCTGCATGAGCCTCATCGACGGCCTCCACGTGTCCTCCCTGTGCATCGAGCAGTTGATGAACCTTGACTTCCTTGCCGGTGCGCATGTCCCTGACCATCGAGTCCTTGGTCAGTTTTCCTGAAAGAATGCGTATGAAGCTCATTTTCGAAACAAATGGATCGACACGCGTCTTGAAGACTTGCGCGACCAAGGGTGCATCGTCCGATGCCCCGACTTCCACGTCCGTTCCGTCATCCGATTTACCATGCCGAACAAGTTCTCCCGGTGTCAGTGCAAAGTCCGACACAGCGTCTAATAGTTCCATCATACCTGTGCCTGTCTTAGCACTGACACACAAGATTGGAATCAGCGAACCAGAGGCAATCGCCTTTTTAACGCCACTCAAGACCTCATGGGCCGCAAGTTCTTTTCCATCGAGGTATCTTTCGAGCAATTCTTCGTCGGCCTCAACGATTACCTCCATCAAGGTTGCACCGTATGCAGCCGGATCAACAACCGCACCGTTCTGTTCTGCATGTGTCACAGTCAGGGTGCTGACGACCCCTTTAAACTCAAGACCTAGACCGCAAGGGACGTTGATCGGGATGCAATTTTTTCCGAACGTGACTTGAATGCGTTCGACTAGCTTCGCGAAGTCGATGTTGCTCACATCGAGCTTATTCAACACGATGAACCGGGCCAGATGAGCCCGTCCAGCAAGCTCAAACGTACGGCGAGTGTTGACTTCGATGCCCGACGTCGCGTTGATGGTAACTAGGGCGGTCTCAGCAGCACACACGGCGCTGATGACCTGCCCCACAAAGTCCGGATAACCCGGAGTATCGATCACATTGACTCGATTGCCACGGTGTTCATAGTGAACCATCGCAGCCGAGATGGAGAAATGATGTTGGCGGGCCTCGTCGTCCGTGTCGAGTTTACTGGTCCCATCGTCAACCGATCCGGCTCTCGAACCGATCCCCGATTTAAAGAGCAACTGATCCGCCAGGGTCGTCTTACCAGCTGCACCGTGGCCAACGAGCACAATGTTACGAATGTTTTCCGAAGCGTACTTGGACATATCTGCACCGTTTCTTCATAAGACTTGCAGTTTGGGAAGCACGAAGATTGGAGAATAGGTGGACATTCTCGATACCGAGACATTGTAATCCATTTCGGTTCAAAGCATGAGTCGTCCCTGGTATATGTCGTGCCGAGCTGGAGTAGAGCGAGCGGATTCACACCCCTTTCTCGCACTAAGTGTTCGAAACAGGCCGCAAGAAGCAACACGTTGCACGATTCTCCGAATCGTTCGATTGCTTGTTCGATTGTCTGTTGGATGCGGAAATTGCAAGTTAGTTGCGGGAAATCTGCAGAGGGTCGCCCGCAACCATTGGTCTGTTGTTACCGAACGAGTAAGTGACGCGTTGCGAAGGGTCGTTAGGCGTCCGTTAATGAGACAAACGACACCCAGAACTTAGAGAACTCCCCACAGCCATGGCTGTCCCGCGCGTCCTCGCGCCGTCGGTTGTTCGGACAATCGCAAGTCACTCGACCGGGCGGCTTTCCTAAACGCTTTAGCTACTTGACTAAGCGGTCTAGCACTGGCGCTTGGCCTTTAGTAAGCTATCGTCTTGTAAACGAGCCAAGGGCGGTGGTTCGATTCCCGTTTACTTGCGAGGAATTGAACGTTGATGCAAGCAGACCATACATTTCATGACTACGATCGCGAACAGTTCTTTGACGAGCTTTTCGACGAGGATGGGCACCCGCGCGCCGGCGCCCGAGTGCTGATAAACCGCATTAATTCGTTGCCAGCGGGCGAACTTAAGCAGCGACAAACTGCCATTGATCGCGCCCTATTGCGCATGGGAATTACGTTCACCGTCTACGGTAACGAACAGGGCACCGAGAAAATATTCCCATTCGATATCGTGCCGCGGATTGTCGAGGCCGACGAATGGCAAATCATCGAGGCTGGCCTCAAGCAACGTATCGAAGCACTCAATCGGTTTATCAACGATGTCTACCACGATCAGGAAATCATCCAGGCCAATATCGTGCCTCGAGAGATCTTGGCCAAAGCCAAATCTTTTCGACAGCAATGCCAGGGCCTGAATCCGCCCCATGGTATTTGGTGCCATATTACCGGTACCGACCTGATTCGCCACAGCGACGGCAAAATCTACGTGTTGGAGGATAATCTGCGCTGCCCGTCGGGCGTATCCTACGTCTTGCAAAACCGCATGGTCATGAAAAGCAGCTTCCCGCATGCCTTCAAGGATTCGTGCGTGCGGCCAGTGGACAGCTACCCAGGTCGACTGTACGACACGCTCTCGCACTTGTCTCCTTCGCAATCACCCACGATCGTCGTGATGACTCCGGGCATCTACAACTCGGCCTACTATGAACACGCTTTTCTGGCACAGCAGATGGGAGTCGAACTGGTCGAGGGTCGCGATCTGGTAGTCAAGGATGGTTACGTGACGATGCGCACCACCGACGGCTTTCAGCGCGTCGATGTGATCTATCGTCGCATCGATGACGACTTCATCGACCCAAAGTGCTTCCGTCCCGATTCGATGTTAGGCGTCCCGGGCTTGATGGAGGTTTATCGTCGCGGCAACGTGGCCTTAGCCAATGCGCCCGGCACGGGAGTTGCCGATGACAAGGTCATCTACGCCTACGTGCCCGAGATGATTCGATTCTATCTGGGCCAAGAACCGATCCTCCCCAATGTACCCACTTATGTGTGCGAACGAGAGGAAGAGCGCAAGTACGTGTTGGCACATCTCGAAGAGTTGGTCGTCAAGGCGGCTAATGAGGCAGGAGGATACGGCATGTTGATCGGCCCACACTCGACCGCCGAGCAACGGGCTGAGTTTGCGCACAAAATCGAAGCCGACCCACGCAATTACATAGCCCAGCCAACCATGGCTCTTTCGCGTGTGCCCGTCATGGTCAACGGACACTTCGAAGGTCGCCATGTCGATTTGCGTCCCTATGTGCTCTACGGCAAAGACATTTGGGTTCTGCCTGGCGGCTTGACTCGCGTCGCGCTCAAGAAAGGCTCGCTCGTCGTCAACTCATCGCAAGGTGGCGGCAGCAAAGACACCTGGGTCATCGGCGCCACCGACAACGATCTGGACGGGGGGGAGGGGTCAGGAATTAAGAATTAAGAATTAAGGCTAAAGGCGGCTAGAGGCTAGAGGCTTCATTCGCATCATCAATCATCAATCATCAATCATCAATCATCAATCATCAATCATCAATCGCAAATCCCATGCTGAGCCGAGTTGCAGAGTCGATTTACTGGATGGCGCGTTATGTCGAACGCGCCGAAAACTTGGCTCGCTTTATCGACGTTACGCTCAATCTCATTCTCGACCAGCCGACCTCCCAGGTGCCTCAGTGGGAACCGCTCGTCAATACCACCGGTGATGAAGAGTACTTCAAGAAGCACTATGGAACAGCTACCGCCGAAAACGTGATTCGATTCCTGACCTCCGATGTCAAATACTCCCACTCCATCCTTTCGGTGCTTCGGTTCGCGCGCGAGGACGGCCGCACGATCCGCGAGTCGATTTCGTCCGAGGCTTGGGAAGAGTTGAACGAGTTTTATCACTATGTGAACTCGGATGCTCGATCCGATACGGCTTTGAATTCGCCCAGCGATTACTTTCGAAATGTCAAGCAGCATGCGCATCTATTCAACGGCATCCTCGACGCCACCATGACGCACGATGCCGGTTGGCATTTCGCCAACTTGGGGCGCCTGATGGAGCGTGCCGACAAGACGAGCCGCATTTTGGATGTCAAGTACTTTACGTTGTTGCCATCGGCGGCTGACATTGGAACGACGATCGATGACTTGGGTTGGTCGGCCGTGTTGCGGTCGGTGAGCGGTTTTGAGATGTATCGCCGCCGATTCCGCAGTCTCGGTGTCAAGAAAGTCGTCGACTTTTTGATCCTCGATCGCGCGTTCCCTCGCGCTGTTCAGTTTTGTTTGTCCGGTGCGGAGTGGTCGATGCGCGAAATCACGGGCTCTCAGCCATTAACCTATCGCAATTCGGCCGAACGAAGACTGGGCAGCCTCAAAGCCGAATTGGCCTACACCGATGTTGATACCATCATCGCGCGCGGTTTGCATCAGTTCATTGATGACTTGCAGACCAAACTCAATTCCATCGGCGAGGGAATCCACGAAACATTCTTCGCCCTTCGCCCTGTGGAGAACTCGCAAAGCCAATCGCAATATCAATCCTAATTCAGTTAGCTGCAAGCCCATTCCAATCAGATCCGTTGTTTAACTTATGACCATTCGCGTTGCATTGCACCATGTCACCACCTACCGCTACGACCGCCTGATCCATTTGGGGCCGCAGATTATCCGCTTGCGTCCGGCCCCTCATTGCCGTACGCCCATCGTCAGTTACTCGCTGAAGGTTTCACCGCACGAGCACTTCGTCAACTGGCAGCAGGATCCACATAGTAATTTTCAAGCGCGCTTCGTGTTCCCTAAGCCAGCGCGAATGATGCGCATCGAAGTCGACTTGGTTGCCGATATGACGGTCATCAATCCCTTCGACTTCTTTGTCGAACAAGCCGCAGAGGAATATCCATTCCAGTACGATTCGTCGCTGGCTCGCGACCTGCGTTCGTTCATGGAATTGGAACCGCTGGAGACACAAGGCCAGAAGTTTTTAGCCAGTGTCGATCGCACACCGCGTCGCACGGTCAACTTTTTGGTCGATCTCAATCGTCTCGTTCAAGAACAGATTTCTTATACGATTCGACTTGAACCCGGCGTGCAGACGGTCGAAGAGACGTTGAAGCTCAAGCGGGGTTCATGTCGCGATTCAGCCTGGTTATTTGTGCAGATGGCGAGGCAACTTGGTTTTGCCGCCCGTTTCGTCTCGGGTTATCTCGTTCAACTGACGGCCGACATTAAGAGTCTCGATGGGCCGTCAGGTACGGAACAGGACTTTACCGATCTGCATGCGTGGGCGGAAGTATTCCTCCCCGGCGCGGGTTGGATCGGCCTGGATCCAACCTCGGGTCTGATGGCTAGTGAGGGTCATATTCCATTGGCCTCGACACCGGATCCACACACCGCCGCCCCGATTAGCGGCGCGCTGGACGAATGCAAAGTGGACTTCGAATTCGAGATGAAGGTTACAAGGGTTCTTGAAGACCCTCGGGTTACCAAGCCTTACACGCACGAGCAATGGCAAGCCATCGACGAGTTGGGGGCGGTCCTAGACGAGCGACTCAAAAAAGATGATGTTCGATTGACGATGGGCGGCGAACCTACCTTTGTCTCGATCGATGATATGGAAGACGCCGAATGGAACACTTCGGCGGTCGGCCCGCACAAACGCAGACTGTCGGAAATACTGATCAAACGGTTGCGAGAACGATTCGCCCCGGGCGGTATGTTGCACTATGGTCAAGGCAAGTGGTATCCCGGCGAATCGCTGCCGCGATGGGCGTTGGCCTGTTATTGGCGTGGCGATGGCGTGCCGATCTGGCACGACGCTCGGTTGATTGCCGATGTCGATCGCGACTATGGCTTGGGGCTGAGCGCGGCGGCACGCTTTGCCGAACATTTGTCCAGTGAATTGGGTGTCACAGCCGAGTACATTCGGCCAGCCTATGAGGATATCGCGCACTATGTGTTGAAAGAGGCGAGATTGCCGATCAACGTCGATCCCCGCGATCCAAAGCTGAAGGATCCCGAGGAACGGGCACGCATGGCCAAAGTCTTCGAACGCGGCATCGAAAAGCCAGTAGGTCTGGTATTGCCGCTCCAACGCCAATGGTGGCAAGCGCGTGCGCATTGGGTTAGCGGCCCTTGGCCCACGCGCAGTGAACGCCTGTTCTTGTTGCCTGGAGATTCGCCCATCGGATTGCGGCTGCCGCTGGAAGCATTGCCGCTGGTACCGGCCAGTCAAACGCTTGAGCTCACGCCAGTTGACCCCACGGCCGCTTTGCCGCCTTTACCGCATTGGCCCAAGCGCAGACAGAATTACCTCGATGCTCCGCAAAGCCCCACATCCATCAAGGGTATCAGCGAACAAGAGTTGCCCAGCACGGTGGATCATAGTAGCGACCAGTTGCCGGAGTCGATTGTCGAAAAAGATGGAACGGTCCGCAGTGGCATGAGCGTGCGCACTGCTTTGTGCATAGAGCCACGCAATGGAAGATTGCACGTCTTCTTGCCACCTGTGGAATCGCTGGAAGATTACCTTGAGATCGTAGCCGCCGTCGAAGCCACTTCCGATCATCTTCAGATGCCTGTGGTTGTCGAAGGTTACTTGCCACCCAACGACCCGCGTCTGAACAATATCAAGGTCACACCCGACCCGGGTGTCATCGAGGTTAACATTCATCCGTCCGCGAGTTGGTCGGAGTTGGTCGAGAACACCACAGTCCTTTACGAAGAGGCTCGACTGACGCGTTTGGGTACTGAGAAATTTGATCTCGATGGAAAACACACGGGAACGGGTGGCGGAAACCACATAGTGCTCGGCGGTGCCACGCCGCTGGACAGTCCGTTTTTGCGCCGCCCCGATTTGCTGCGCAGCTTGATCGGCTGCTGGAACAACCATCCCTCGCTGTCCTATCTGTTCAGTGGACGGTTCGTTGGCCCAACCAGCCAAGCGCCACGTGTCGACGAAGGACGGTTGGATGCCATCTACGAACTCCAGTTGGCTTTCTCCCAGGTACCACCGGTTGGCAACCCCTGTCCGCCATGGATGGTCGATCGGATCTTTCGGAATCTGCTGATCGATTTGACCGGCAATACGCATCGAGCCGAATTCTGTATCGACAAACTCTACTCACCCGATAGCAGTTCGGGACGCTTGGGCTTGCTCGAGTTTCGGGGCTTTGAAATGCCACCGCATGCGCAGATGAGTCTGACTCAGCAGTTGTTGATTCGCGCCATGGTAGCGCACTTTTGGCGAGAGCCATATACGCGGCCGCTTACGCAGTGGGGCATGGCCTTGCACGATCGATTCATGTTGCCTCATTTCGTTTGGGAAGATTTTGGGGACGTATTGACCGAATTGCAAAACGCTGGCATTCCGATCGAGCGAGCTTGGTTCGCGCCGCATTATGAATTCAAATTCCCAATCATTGGCGATCTGAATTTCAAGGATTTGTTCGTCGAGTTCCGAACCGCCATCGAACCCTGGAACGTTCTGGGCGAAGAGCCAGGTGGTGGCGGCACGGTGCGATTTGTGGATTCGTCGGTCGAAAGATTGCAAGTCAAGGTGTCTGGACTGTATGGGGATAGATTTGCTATTACATGTCAAAGTCGCCGATTGCCATTGCATCCGACGGGTGTTCCAGGCGAATATGTAGCTGGGGTTCGCTACCGCGCTTGGGCTCCACCGAATGCGTTGCATCCGACCATTCCGGTGCACACTCCCTTGGTTTTCGATATCCTGGATACTTGGAGCAATCGATCGTTGGGCGGATGCACGTATCACGTGGCCCATCCGGCAGGTAGGAATTACCAGACTTTCCCAGTAAACGCATTTGAAGCAGAAGCACGTCGAGGGGCTCGATACTTCCGTATGGGGCACTCGCCAGGTTATCGGACGCCGCCACCGCCAGAACGGAACCCGGCCTTTCCGCTAACGCTCGACCTACGTCGGAACAACAATCCCTGATGAATTCACCGGCCGAGACCGCTTCCTTTACCTCGCTGTTTGCACACTACCGAACGCGCGCGGGAACTTATGACGAAGCCTCGTCTGGCGGCCACCTTAGACCACACTATCGAATGCTGGTCGAACAACTCGACGCGCTGGGAGTAGAGTCGCTGAATTCGCGTTGGGAACGCGTACAAAAACAGATCAACAACGATGGCGTGACCTTCAGCACTCGAGACGGCACCGACGCGGCCACACGCCCATGGCGGTTGGGCGCCATGCCGGTGTTGCTCAGCCAAAAGGAATGGAACGGGATCTCAGCTGGCCTGGTGCAACGCGCTCGTCTGTATGAAATGATCCTGACCGATTTGTATTCTGAGCGGACCTTGCTGCGCGATGGCTTGTTGCCACCGGAAGCACTGTTCGCAAACCCCAGCTTTTGTCCGGCCTATCAAGATCTCAATCGCAAGGACCAACGCTACCTGCAACTGTTCGCAGCCGATCTGGCACGAGCGCCCGATGGCCGGTGGTGGGTCACGGGTGATCGAACACGAGCTCCGTTTGGTCTCGGCTATTTGCTGGAAAATCGCATCATAACGTCTCGCAACCTGCCGGTTCCGTTTCGCAAATGCCTCGTTCAAAGGTTGGCACCCTTCTTTAAAGTGCTTCGTGAATCGCTGCGTGAATTGGCGCCGCGATCGAAGGACAATCCACGCATCGTACTGTGGACGAAAGGAGCTCACAGCCATTCGTACGTCGAGGACGCATACCTGGCCCGTTACTTGGGCTACACCTTGGCGGAAGGCGACGACCTAGCGGTGCGTGAGAATCGAGTCATGCTGAAAACGCTGGGTGGCCTGTTGCCAGTCGAAGTGCTGATGCGCCGACTGGATGACGACGATTGCGACCCGGTCGAGTTGACGCGTGATTCCAGTTCTGGTGTCTCAGGCTTGGTGGAGGTACTGCGCTGTGGCCAAGTATCGATCGCCAATTCCTTAGGTAGTCGCGTTGTCGAATCGCCGATATTCCTACCGTTCATCGCCAACATCTGCCGCCGTCTTTTGGGCGAAGAAATGTTGATGCCAACCGTGGCTACCTGGTGGTGTGGCGACTCGTCGTCGCGCGAGTATGTTTTGGCAAACCTAGACCAACTGCTGATTCGGCCCGCCTTTCGAACGTTGGATTCACCTGCCACTCGACCTGCGGAATTGACGGCGGCCGCGCGAGCCAGGTTGGTGGCCGACCTGAACATCAAGCCGTGGGCTTTCGTGGCTCAGGAACCTATCTCGCGATCGACCGTACCGGTATGGGTGGACGGCAATTTGCAACCCTTGTCCTTGGCGCTGCGTGGCTTTGTGGTCGAGCACTCTGGTCAGTATACGACACTGCCCAGCGGCCTGGGGCGGGTCGCTTCGAATTCGGCTGCGCTAGAGCACGTGATGACAGCCGGTGAGCTCAGCCAAGACGTCTGGGTTCTATCGGAGAAACCCGTTGAGGAGTTCTCATTGCTCGCTCAGGGCAAAGAGGATTTAGTTCTGAGGCGTAGCGGCGATGAATTGCCCAGCCGTGTAGCCGACAATTTGTTCTGGTTGGGTCGCAACGTAGAGCGCGCTGAAGCTCAAGCGCGTTTGTTGCGGACGGTACTCATGCGCCTCACTGGCGAGCGCGAAGACGTACCCGAGATGCCGGTCCTGCTGAGGGCGTTAGCCGAACGCGGACAGATCGAGCCTGATTATGTCATCCAAGAGCTAAATCAGAATCTCCCCGAAATTGCCGAGATGCTCCCCTTTTCAGCGTTCGACGAGCGAACACCAACCAGCTTGCGGGCTTGCATTCATCAAGCGGTGCGCATCGCGTCCAACGTCCGCGACCGCGTAGCCCTCGACCTTTGGCGAATCGTCACGCGCATCGAAGAGACCAGCAGAGCGCCTAAGGGACGCAAGCCCGATGCAGCGGAAGCGATTGCCATGCTCGATCAACTTGTGACCGAACTGGTCGCTCTATCAGGACTGGCATCGGATAGCATGACTCGAACGCAGGCCTGGCGTTTCCTGGATATGGGGCGGCGCATCGAACGCGCTCTGCAAACGGCCGTTTTGTGTCGATCGACGATGGCTACTTCCGGCCCCCACGAAAGCGACGTACTCGAAGCTGTGCTGGTGACGATCGACAGCGTCATGACCTATCGTTCGCGTTATCTGGCCAGCATTCAACCCGCACCGGTTATCGATTTGGTGATCACCGACGAAACCAATCCTCGTTCGATCGTTTTTCAATTGGCGATGATCTGTTCACACGTTGATCATTTACCACGCTCTACGGTAGATGGGCCACGTTCGGTGGAACAACGCTTTGCCTTGGCGCTGCTCAATGCCGTGCGCTTGGCCGATGCGCATGAACTTGCACGCGTCGACCCGCGTCACTCAAGAACGATGCTGGCCCGGTTGCTCGATCGCATTTTGGACATACTGCCTAAATTGGCCGACACCGTATCAGGCAAGTTCTTGATTCATGCTGGCCAACAGCGGCATTATGCGGTGGGGCGGGACGTGTCACCATGAAGTACAAAATCACTCACACCACTACCTATATCTATGAATCACCGGTACGAGTTTGCCACAATCTGGTGATGTTAACGCCTCGGGAAGACGCGGACG
Source organism: Pirellula sp. (assembly GCA_040080875.1). Taxonomy (GTDB): domain Bacteria; phylum Planctomycetota; class Planctomycetia; order Pirellulales; family Pirellulaceae; genus JBKCUI01. The sequence continues at coordinate 2,499 of JBEBHM010000132.1, read as the reverse complement.
TTCGAGTGCATTCACATCGCTTGACCATCTCACCACATCCACATCAATTGAACGCACGGCAGGATTTTTTTGGTAATCGATTCCACGCATTTTCTATCGAAGAGAGCCATCGACAACTGAAAGTGACATCAACCAGTCGCCTGCGCGTGTTGACTCGCAAGGCACCCAACGCGGACACCACCGCAGCTTGGGAACAAGTAGCTGCTGCGATCACGGGCCGCTACAACGACTCCACTCGTCTGCCGGAGGATCCCAATTGGCTCGAGGCCGCCACCTATCTCTTTGATTCGCGGCTAGTACACCGTTCGACAACCTTTGCCGATTATGCGCTCCAAGACTTTACACCCGGGCGGCCAATATTGCTGAGTGCGCAATCGCTGATAGCTCGCATTTACAAAGAATTCAAGTACGACACGAGCGCGACGTATGTTGATACGCTGCCGCAAGAGGCGCTGTCGATCAAGCGCGGTGTTTGCCAGGACTTCGCCCAAGTGGCCATCAGTTGCTTGCGATCGATCGGCCTCGCCGCGCGCTATGTCAGCGGTTACCTGCGCACTGTCCCGCCACCTGGCCATCCGCGCTTGGTGGGATCCGATCAATCGCATGCCTGGTTCAGCCTCTACTGTGGCGATGACGTGGGCTGGATCGATCTGGACCCAACCAACAATTGTGCGTGCGCCCGAGATCACGTGCCCATCGCTTGGGGCCGCGATTACCAAGATGTCGTACCCCTGCGAGGCGTCTTCCTCGGCGGCGGAAAGCACACGCTGAAAGTCAGTGTCGACGTGTTACCAATGGGCAATTAGTACTACAGCGCAGAGTGGCGTTGAGTCTACCATTACAAAGCGCCCAACCGGTTTTGCGGAGCAAAACCGCCACATGTTGCGCTGTAGCATTAATTGAATGCAAGCGTGCGGATTTTGCACAGGTTGTACGCAACATGTGTGCGAAACAAACCGTAAAAGCGATGGAATGTACATCCAAGGCGATGGGATGTACTGGGACACCTGCCCCATGCCAAGCGGCATGATAATTGCCCATAAGAACTGCGGTCGATGGCGCTTCATACATTTGCTGAGTCTGTGTGCCAGTTCAGCCTACGAAACATAGTGGTTAGACTTGTCGAAGTGGCTGCGTGAAGCTGCACGTTCCGAGGGTATAAAATGATTCGAATTCGATTTCACGGCCGCGGAGGTCACGGTGTCAAGACGGCAAGTCGAATTGTAGGTACTGCCGCATTCCTGGCTGGATACCAGTGTCAAGATTCTCCGATCTACGGTGCGGAACGCCGAGGCGCGGCGGTTGCCGCTTTTGCACGAATCGACGACCATCCCATCCTGGAACGCGGATTCATAGAGCATCCCGATTTAATCGTACTCGCCGATGAAACGTTGCTGCAGGATCCTACTGCCGGGATCCTGGCCGGACTTGAGTCTGCGGCCGCAATTTTCATCAATTGTCGAACCAAGGAAACTCTCATAAGCCAACATCGCATTGCGACCCAGGTCGTTGGTTACGATGTCACGCAGCTTACGATGGATGTGTTGGGTGTAGCTGTCGCCTTGAGCGCTGGCTTAGGCGCAGCGGCAGCCAGGCTCTGTGGGTTGATCCATGAAGAGGCTTTGTTGGATGCTGTTCGTCAAGAGTGCAGCGACCTTGGAATCGGGAGCGATGTCATTTGCAAGAACGAACAGATTGCACGTACGGTATTCCAAGCATTATTGCCAATCGAGTTTAAACGCCAACAAGTTCGTGTTCCGGTAAGCGTCGACGGTTGTGTGGTGGGAGTGAATTATGAAGGGGCGTTCGTGGGAACGCCGAGTGTAATTAATCCTGGGAACTCTGAGATGCGTCCAACCGGCGATTGGCGCGTGGAGCGGCCGCAGATCGATCTCGATGCTTGTACTCGATGCGGTCTGTGCTATGTAATGTGTCCTGACGCAGCGATCAAACTCAATCCTGCAGGTTACCCCGAGATTGATTACGACCATTGCAAAGGTTGTATGATTTGTCGCCAATTGTGTCCCCTGAAGGCAATCTCCACAGCTGAGGAGACGCAAGCATGGTGAGAAAAATGCTGACAGGCAATGCTGCGGCGGCATGGGGCGCGCGACTAGCTCAGATAGATTATGTGCCCGCATTTCCGATCACCCCGCAAACGGAAATTATCGAGATTCTGTCGGAATGGTTTGACCGCGGCGACGTCCAAGGGCGCTTCGTTATGCTCGACAGCGAACACTCGATGATCACAGCAGCGGGCGCGGCCGCAGCCACCGGAGTGCGAACCTTTACGGCGACATCGAGTCAGGGTCTGCTCTACGCGATGGAAGCACTGTATACCGTCTCCGGTTGGAGAGTGCCATTCGTACTGGTGAATGTCTCGCGGGGTATATCCGCCCCGATTACGTTAGGACCCGATCATAATGATGTGTTGGCCGCCCGAGATGCAGGCTTCATTCAACTTCATACAGAGACGTGTCAGGAAGTACTCGATTCCAT
>JBEBHM010000131.1:0-14435 GCA_040080875.1 Pirellula sp. | reverse complement strand
AAGCGCCTTCAGCGATCGGCGACACTACCCGACTATGATATACTCATCACACCGCAAACACTGGATGGCAGGTAGTATTGAACCTGCCGCTCGCCTTAGCATTCGTTAGCATTCGTTAGCAATCGTTAGCAATTGGGACTATTGCTCTACTCGGGCTCTATCCTAGAAATACTTCTGTGGCACCAAAAACATGATGAACCAAATGCTCATGGTTACCGCAAATGAAATCTGCCAAAACTTCTTGATGTATGTCCAACCCGGAAGCGAAGCAACATCCAACATTGGTCCCTTTTGATCGGCAATTGAGATCGTCAAGATCAAGATTGCGAACGGGATAATGACCTGCAGCGTGTTCAACAACGCAAAAAACACAACGAACCAATCGAAATGGATCTGTTGCAGGGAAAGCAGGACTGCAACTCCACCGGAGACCAAGAGAAGGTCGAGGATCTTAAATCTCATGAGCCCATTCTTGCAACCAAATAGCCAATGATCGCACCGATCAACAACGCAGGCGGCAACAAGATGGCGATGGTCAGCGCAACCGCCATGCTTGGCGATTGGGTGTTCATTTTGTCGGGATCGTTGATGATCGTTTGGACACTGTCGCTCGATGGTCCGTTTGCTTGCGAGTTGCCGAAGAGGTCCTGACTGTTCGGCAATCCTGAATGCGGTTGGTGGGAGTCACCCGATTGGGCCGAAGTTTCTTGAACAACATCATCGGAAATCGGGGGAGCTTCCGGTTCCAATGCCGGCGGAGGAGGAGCCGACCAAGGGCCTCGGCTCATCTTAGGTTGATGCAGTTCGGGTGATTGCATGGCCCAAGGTTCTAAGCGAGCAGCAACTTCTGCACACGACTGCATTCGATTGATGGGATTCTTGTCCATCATTTCGGCAATGATCTCAACAAACTCCTCGCTGAGTTCGATCGCAAAACGACGTGGATGGAAAGGGGTTTCTTCCAAGTGCCGACGGACTTTTTGGGCGGTGTCTCCGCCTGGAAATGGAACTTTGCCACAGACGGCGTAATAGAGAGTGCAACCCAAAGAATAGATGTCGCTCACCGGTCCGACTTGGAGTGGAGTGCGGATTTGTTCGGGAGAGAGATAATCGGCGGTCCCAACAATTTTGCCAGCCCGAGGGTCGTCCATCAAGTTTGCAGTAAAGCCGGCGAGTCCGACGTCCGAGACCTTGGCGATCCCATCCGGCGTAACCAATATATTTCCAGGCTTGACATCCCGGTGCACCATCCCTTGCTTGTGGGCATATTCAAGACCGAGAGCCGCTTGCATCACGATTCGAGCTGCTTGTTCCTGTGGCAAAGGCCCTTGGGCCTTGATGAGACGCCGCAAGTCCATTCCGGGAACAAACTCTGTTACCAAAAAATGAACGACGCCGTCCTGACCTGCATCGTAGGCGCGAACAAGATAGGGGCAATCGAGCTTGGCTTGGAGACGAATCTCGCGATTGAAACCAGCGATGGATTCCGGTGTGGCTTTCCCAAGTGGCACGACCTTGACCGCGCAATCCCTGCCCATGACATGATGGATCGCCTTGAAAACTTGCCCCATGCCCCCTTGCGCGATGAAGTCGGTAATAATGTACGGTCCAAGCTTAAACTTGTACCTGCCGTTGCACATCTGTTCGGCTTGATACTCGGTTATGGCCCCTTGCTCGATCAAGATTGCTCGGAGCAACTCGTCTTGCTTTTGATTGGAGACGGGTTGCGGTTCGGTAGAGCATCGGAATCGCAACAACCGCATGCAGTATTCCCATTGTGCCGATTCGATCAGCCCGCTGGCCGTCGCCGCCTTACGAAAAATAGAATCCAAAGACCGGTTCACTCCTCAAGACGATTATTATCTTTCGATCGAGTATAACACAGGGATTGCCCTCCGTTACATTCTTGCAATCCGTGTGACCGAATCAAACGGCTAGTCTGTCTTCAAGGCATACAATTCGCGTAGTGGAGGCTGTTCAGACGCGCCCAGATCAATTCAGGTAGTGGAGGTTGTTAAACCTCCCAGATTGCAGAGATCTTTGACAAGATCCACTACCTTCAACCGCTAAAGTAAGGGATCGCTTGGATACACCCTCGAATCAACCGACAAAGCGGTACTTGATGATGCACCAAAGGGTGCTCACAAGGTCTCTGACTCCAATTTTCTTTCCTTCTTTCCAGGACCGACTCTTGTAGCTGATCGGGACTTCGCGAATCACAATTCTTCGATTGGCCAGCTTAGCCGTGATTTCGGGCTCGAAACCAAATCGCTTCTGCTCTATCTGAATATTTAGCAACAACTCCCGTCGAAACGCCTTGTAGCAGGTTTCCATGTCGGTCAGGCTTTGATTGGTCATCCAATTGCTAAATCCGGTAAGGACCGAATTTCCAAAACGGTGCACCAATGATTGATCTTGGTGAGAATTACCTAGATACCTCGATCCGTAGACTACATCCGTCTCGCCGTCGAGTATCGGTTGGATGACTTTGAGGATGTCTTGTGGATTGTATTCAAGATCTGCATCCTGAACGATGACGACGCTTCCTTTGGCAAGTCGAATTCCGCTTTGGATCGCGGCCCCTTTGCCCTGATTTTGAGAGTGCAGACAGATCTCAATTCCTTGGCGACCCGACCAAGCTTGGATTTTCTCACGAGTCCCGTCGGTGCTTCCGTCGTCCACAAGGATGATTTGTTTGTGAACGTTGAGGCTGTCGACCGAGCACATGACCTGCTCGATGGTACGGATTTCATTAAACGCAGGAATAATAACGCTAAGGATGGGCGTATCGGTGCCCAAAATGCCGTGGCCTGCACGATTTAAGAGGATTGTGGCGTTGTCCAATTGCGAGATTGCCAAGTCAGCCACGTTGCTGGTACCGTCATGCAAGGTAGACGTTTTCTGGGGGTGATCCGACCCATGCGACTTGTTTGACTCAGCGGGCGGCACCAAAAGGGGTACGGTAGAAACGACAAAGGACGTAGGTGTTGAGGATTGTTGAACCATACAAGTCAAACCTGAGATTGATTTGGAAGAGCCCATCGGCGGGGGATACGTCTATGATTGAATGCGTATCGGAATTCCTAAACCGCTGCAGGGATGAAATGCTAGCTCAAAGTTGCGAATGGCGGTTGTCCAATGCTCGCCGTGTTGTGTGACGAGACTGGGCAAGATATTCGTTTTGTAGCGAAAATTAGGAAAGCGGTTGCATTACGGAGAGTAATGCGGCGACCTGCGCGGCAGGTGCCTGGCACTGAAATAGCAGGTGCCTGGGACCTTTGGTGTGGACCTGGCACCTTGGTGTGGACCCCAATAAGAAATTTGCTAGCACTGAAAAGCGGTTGGCTAGGAAGAAACTACCCCTGTGGACATTTCACAGGCCTTAGCATTTCACGAACTTAACATAGCTGCCCCCAGCACGCACGGTTCGATTTACGCTGAAATGATCCACAGGGGTCGAATAATCTCCTTAGGTATCGGAAGAAAACCTCAACGAAAACTAGGCAATTTCGTCGCTTTCGATATGCGGCTAACCCTAATACCTCTGTGGAGTTGCGGCATGCCTCTACAGAGTTATGGCATCGTCGAGTTCGTTAGTCGTACTTTCTTGCCGGATCGAGCCGATTTATAGATGGCAGTTATGAGTTCCACGCTTTTGCGACCTTCGGAACCATCGATCAAACTGGGTGAATTCTTCTTGATGCCGGAAAGGAAATCGGCGAAGAGATCGCGGTGTGCTTTGTGTCCAATGGCGGCAGGATCCGAAGCACCTCCGCCAGTCACGTTGCCTTGCATTTGCTCGAGAATCTTGCTGTCGGATTTGAGCGGTTTAAGAAACTTCCATTGAGTAATGGCTTCTTCTTCGAGCGTTGCCGAACCTTTTGAACCTGCGATTTCAATTCGTTTGAGTGTGCCTGGATAGGCCGCCGTGGTCGCTTCGATCGTTCCCAACGCGCCCGACTCGAATTCGAGGATCGTGGTTGCGACGTCCTCGACTTCGATGCGTTCATGAGCCCGGAGCGACGTCATCGCACAAACAGATTTGACGGGTCCCATCAACCAAAGCAATAGATCGACGCTATGGATGGCTTGGTTCATCAGTGCACCGCCACCGTCCAATTTCCAAGTTCCCCTCCATTTTCCGCTGTCATAGTAGGCTTGAGTCCGAAACCACTTAACATATGCGGCCGCGAGCGCGATGGTTCCAAATCGATTCTGCTCCACAGCATTCTTCATCGTTTGGGCGGACCGATGGAATCTCGATGGAAAGATGGTTCCAAGCCGTACGCCGGCTCGGTCGCATGCGGCAATCAGTTTGTCGCATCGAGCAGTAGTAACTTCCAGGGGTTTCTCGACAATGACATGTTTTCCTGCCTTTGCAGCCGCCAAGGCCGGTTCAAGGTGTGCACCACTGGGTGTACAAATCGTGATGATGTCCACTCCGGGATTATTTAGCATTTTCGACAGATCGTCATACCCTGAACCGCCGAATTCTTGCGCAAACGCATTGGCCTTGTCGATCGATCGACTATGGCAAGCCACTAGTTTGGAACCCTTAATTTCCGCTATTGCTTTCGCGTGAAACTTGGCGATCATGCCGCAGCCAACAATTGCCCAGCCAGTCATAAAATGCACTTTCTCTTGGTGAACGAAACGGATGGTGCAATTGTAATGCAGGGTTTACGCTATCACCATGCGACCACCGACTTGGATTGAGCAAGAAAGAGATTTGGGCTGTCAAAACGTCTGGGGATGGCTATCAACCATTTCGAAGTGGCTTCGTTTGGAACCGGGCGGCGAGCGGGCGACCAAAGCCAATCCGCTCGAAATCACCAATTTTTCATGCATGCTGTTGCGATCGCCGATTCAAGAGGTCGCAGTATTAACCCGCGAGCAATGGGTTTCTGAGAAGTTTGTTTTCGGCCTGCGGCGACTGCAGAGTGTCGATTGGGCAGAATTAAGTTCTCATGCGGAACCCGGAGTCGTCGCCTCGATGGAATTGGCGATGCACAAACACATGGATGGCGGTCGGATGACCCGAAATTCAGATAACATCCAACTGACTCGAAAGGGGTTGATTGTCAGCGATGCTCTTTGGAAAGAGGACCTGTAGATAATGAATAAGGGTTTCGTTGAAACTTATCAAGTTTGGTGCGATGTCGGAGGCACATTTACGGACTGTATCGTTACCCTCCCGAACGGAACCAGTAGATGCACCAAAGTACTCAGCAGCGGTATTGTCAAAGGAAGTGTGGCGCACTGGCTTGACGACTGGACCTTCATCGACCCACTCCGTCGTTCAGATCCGAACGACTTTTGGGTCGGGTCAAAACTGCATTGGATCGACGATGCAGGGCAATATATCGACACTTGGACATGTGCGGAATTCGACGCTACCCTTGGCCGATTTCGTTTGAGTCGCGACGCATGCGATTCCGAACGCGCGACCGGTTCACCACGGATGCGACACAACCACGGCCAAAGGTATGAATTGGTGAGCGGCCTTGAAGCCCCCGTCTTGGCCACGAGGCTTTTGTTGGGGATTGCCCCGGATCGCCCCTTGCCAGACTTGCGAGTTCGGCTCGGCACGACGCGAGGGACAAATGCGTTGTTGACGCGGACGGGGGAGCCGACAGCCTTGGTCACGACACAAGGCTTCGGGGATTTGTTGCGAATCGGTTATCAGGAGCGCCCCGACTTGTTTGCCTTGATGGTTCGCAAACATGTTCCGTTGCATGCCCAAGTTGTCGAGATTACCGAGCGCTTGGCCGCCGACGGGTCGGTTCTCGTTTCGCTCGATCTTAAGCAGGCCGAGAGAGAGTTGCTCCGGGTGTTCTGCGATGGAATTCGATCGATCGCAATTTGTCTTATTCATTCGTACGTCAACCCCGCGCACGAACTTGCTATCGCCGAATTGGCGAAGCGGACTGGATTCAAGTGCGTTTGCGTCAGCAGCCAGATAGCACCCAAGATCCGGGCCGTTTTCCGAGCCGAAACCGCCCTTGTGGACGCTTATTTAACTCCTGTTGTTCAGGGGTATTTGGAAAGGGTTGGGCAAGAGTTTGGTTTGGGGCACGGACGGCACTTGCGTGTGATGACCAGCGGAGGCGGCCTTGTCTCTGCTGAAGCGTATCGCGGCAAGGATAGCGTCCTTTCCGGCCCAGCAGGTGGGGCCGTGGCCATCGAGGCGTACGCCAAAGCGATGTCTTTGCCTCGTTGTATCGGACTGGATATGGGGGGAACTAGCACCGACGTTTGTCGCATCGAAGGCCGAATGTTGCTTGAGCATGAGACAGTCAAAGCAGGTGTACGCATGATGATACCAACGCTCGCAATCCATACCGTCGCGGCTGGAGGAGGAAGTATTTGCTGGTTCGATGGAGTGCAGTTGCGGGTGGGTCCCAAGAGCGCCGGGTCGGATCCCGGCCCTGCGTGTTATGGGCGGGGTGGCCCTCTCACCATTACCGATCTCAATTTGCTGTCAAACAGAATTGACGAAACCCATTTTCCGTTTCGACTGGATCGCATGGCTGCCCAGAAAAAGGTTGAGAAAATCCTTTTGCAAGTGAATGGTGAAGCTATGAACGGTCATCGCTTCACGACTGAGGAACTGTGTACTGGATTTCGCACTATCGCCAATGAGCATATGGCTGCCGCAGTTCGGAGCATCTCCATCGCGCAAGGGGCTGATCCTCGCGAGCATGCGTTGATTGGGTTTGGCGGAGCAGCCGGTCAGCACGTTTGTGAGATCGCAGAACTGCTAGGAATCGGTCGCGTCATCGACCCACCTGACGCAGGCTTGCTGAGCGCTTTGGGGATGGGAATGGCCTCGATCAAGAGGAGCTATTCCTTGCCGATTTATCAGACCTTGGTCGAAACAACGCTCAGCAAATTATGTCGCCTTGCCCAAGACATTCAGATGGTGGCAGTCTTGGAGTTTGATTCCGAAGGTATCCAACTCAGTCAATGCGTTACGTCGTATGAAGTCGAATTGAAATATACAGGCACCGAGGGTTCGATCATGGTTCCGGTAGTGTTGCCCGATGAGAGCGAGAGTCACTTGGACACACGCGAGGATCAACGATTGTTTGCAAGATCTGTCGAGCAACATTTCAACAAGCTGCATTTGGCCAAGTTTGGATACGTTCGCAAGTCTCGGCCATTGGAAATCGTTTCTATACGAGCTGAGTATTGTTCCGTTGCCGAGAATCGATTGGACGCTATTCAACGCACGAGTTCGTCCCCACCCAAGCCATTCGAAGCGGGCAAAACAATCCTCCGGTCCGATTTACATCCAGGCGAGACGCTCCTTGGGCCCGGGCTCATTGCTAGTAGCGGAAGTACGACCTATGTGAATGTAGGCTGGAGTGCTACTTTGCTTTCGGATGGAACACTCGAGTTAAACCGAACGGTCGGAGGCACCGACAATTCGGTGCGACAGATGGGTGCGACCGAGGGTGTGGACCCGGTATTGCGAGAGGTGCTTGCGCAACGCATTGCAGCCATCGCGGAACAGATGGGAATCGTCTTGGAACAGACCGCGATCAGTGTCAATGTCAAAGATCGCCGTGACTTCAGCTGTGCCGTCTTTGCCGCAAACGGGGACTTGATCGCAAACGCACCGCACGTTCCCGTTCATTTAGGAGCGATGAGTCAAACGATCCGATGCATGCTTCGTCGATTTCCGATGATGTTGCCCGGCGACTGTTTTGTAACGAATGATCCCTATCAAGGCGGCTCACATTTACCGGATGTCACGGTGATCACACCCGTTTTCGCGGATCTCGAAATGCAGGAGAGAGATTGCAATAATGATCAAGTCGATCGGTATCGACAACATCGACAACCCGATTTCTTCGTCGCTTGCCGAGCGCACCATGCAGAGATTGGTGGCATCGCACCGGGATCGATGGCACCTACGTCGACTCGGCTATTCGAGGAAGGAGTCATTATTCCGCCAATGTATCTGACGAAACAAGGTGAGGACCGATCTGACGGGGTCGCCGAATTGCTTAGGGGTGGCCCATTTCCGTCACGAGCAGTCGCAGAGAATATGGCCGATTTAGCCGCACAACAAGCAGCCAATCAACGTGGTGCCTTTGCGATGCTTGAGCTAGTTCAGAGTTACGGCTTGGAAACCGTTCAACATTATCTGGAGCACATTCAATCGGCATCCGAAACAAAAACGCGAGCGTGGATTGCGACCCTAGGGCCAGAAGTCCGCAGTTTTCGGGACCAAATGGATGACGGAACGCTCATCTGCGTGTCGATCACACCGACTTGCAATCCGAGTCGGCTCGCTACGTTGCACATTGACTTCTCTGGGACCGGGCCCGTATCGCAAGGCAACTTGAATGCGAATCCGGCCATCGTTTCGGCGGCGGTCATGTACGTCATTCGGTGTGCATTGTCGGACACCTTGCCTTTGAATTCCGGGGTGCTGCGGTGTGTAGAACTGAATATCCCGGAAGGGATTCTAAACCCACCTGTTTTTAGCGATCCTAGTCAAAGTCCTGCCGTCGCTGGGGGAAATGTAGAAACGAGCCAACGCGTGGTGGATTGCCTTTTGGGTGCACTGGGGCTTGCAGCCGCAAGTCAAGGGACCATGAATAATTTCTTGTTTGGCGATCCTACATTTGGATACTACGAAACCATCGGCGGCGGATCAGGGGCGACGTCCCAAGGCAAGGGTGAGGATGCGGTTCATTGCCATATGACCAATACGCGATTGACCGACGTTGAGATCCTCGAACGGCGGTATCCGGTCCGGTTGGTACGCTTTGCGATTCGACATGGGAGCGGTGGGAGCGGGTTCCATGCCGGGGGATGTGGCATGATTCGACAAGTGCAAGCGTTGAGCCCATTGGATGTTTCGCTAGTAACAAGTCGAAGAACCTGTGCTCCGTTTGGGATTAACGGAGGCGAGGATGGCAAGCCCGGCGAAAACTGGCTCCTGAGGGCCAGTGGCGAGCGAATTGCGATCGCTAGCTCAGCTCAGTTCAAAATCGAGACGGGCGACAGCATCCTGATCGAGACTCCGGGCGGAGGAGGCAGCGGAGTGAAGCTGGAAGTCCCATAGGCAGGCCAAAGGACAAATCTCGATATTGCAGGTCATTTGCAGGGTTTGTTGAGCCTGAAACGCTGGAGTGGGAGACTTCTGCCGGAAGTCACCCTGATAAGCCCTGAAGTGGCCCGGGCAGCTTGATGATTGAGCAGGTGTTGGGCGTTATTCCATGATCGTAGGCGTTGTGTGCAGTTCATGATCGCACTCGGCAAGAGCGACCCACGAAAGATTGTGCCGTTTCTCTCATTGCATCTTGCCCGAATGAGACTCGTTCGGCAGAATGACAACGTCGCAATCGTTGGATTGTCTGGTAATGGACGGTCTCAAACCGTCTATCCAACTGTTGGGAAATAATTCGGTCGTGATTTGCAAGGGTAGTCGAAGACAATATGAGTGTGGATGTTCAGCGAATTAAGGAACAGGTATTAAAGCACGCGGATATGCTCGAACGGGTCCGATCCGAAGTGCGCAAGGTGTTGGTGGGCCAAGACGCGATGTTATCGAGGTTGTTGATTGCGTTATTGACGGGTGGACACGTTTTGTTGGAGGGACTTCCGGGTCTTGCCAAGACGACGGCCATCAAGGCATTGGCGAGTGCAATCCACTGCAAATTCAGTCGAATTCAGTTTACGCCGGATTTGCTCCCTGCGGACTTGATAGGAACGATGATTTACAATCCGCGCGAAGGGTCGTTTGGAACTCGCAAAGGCCCCATCTTTGCAAATCTCGTACTGGCCGACGAGATTAACCGCGCACCGTCCAAGGTTCAATCGGCTCTCTTGGAAGCCATGCAGGAACATCAAGTTACGATTGGGGACTCCACTTACCCGTTAGTAGAACCATTCTTAGTGATGGCCACTCAAAACCCAATCGAACAAGAGGGGACTTATCCTCTCCCCGAGGCCCAAGTGGACCGTTTCATGCTCAAGGTGGTTGTCGGATATCCCAACAAAGCAGAAGAGCGAAAAGTCGTGGATTCGGTATTGGACGACATACGACGAGAAGTGCAACCCGTGCTCGAGCCAAATCAATTGCTTGAAATTAAGCAAACCGTAGCATCGCTTTATATGGACGACAAAGTCAAGGACTATGTTTTGGATGTTGTGGCGGCTACGCGACGTCCGGACGAGTTTCGGCTGAAAGAGCTCAAGCCGCTCATTCAATGCGGAGCGTCCCCTCGAGCTTCGATCAATCTCTGCTTGGCAGCGCGCGGCAATGCGTTCCTTGCAGGACGCGGTTACGTCACGCCTCAGGACGTCAAAGACATTGCGTTCGAAGTTCTTCGACATCGAATCCTTTTGTCGTACGAAGCCGAAGCCGAGGAAGTGACTTCGGATACCATCGTTCGAAAAGTACTAGAGTCCGTTCCGGTTCCATAACATTATGGCAGCACGCGAACTCGAGGAAGTCCTCAAAGAAGTACGACGGATTCATATTGTGGCACGGCGTCAAGTCAACGACTTGCTCGCTGGCGAATACCTTAGCGCGTTCAAGGGACGCGGGATGGAATTTGATTCTGTACGCGAGTACGTTCCAGGCGACGAAATTCGAAGCATCGATTGGAACGTGACCGCTCGATCGGATTCCCCCTACGTCAAAACTTATTGCGAAGAGCGTGAACTGACGGTTTTTATCGCCGTAGACATTTCTGCCTCCGGTGCGTTTGGCTCCCAACGACTTAGCAAAATGGAAACTGCGGTCGAGGTCGCTGCTGTACTCATGTTTGCATCTCTTCGGAATAACGACAAAGTTGGCTTGATGTTCTTCGCAGATCAAGTGATCAAGTACGTGCCGCCTCGCAAGGGGCGAGGAAACGTCATGCGATTGATTCGCGAGATGCTGGCCACCGAACCGATCAAGGCCGAAACCAATATTTCGCAGGCGCTCGAGTATCTTGGACGAGTTCAACGTCGTCGATGTGTAGTGTTTGTGATGAGCGATTTTCTCGGTCCCGATTGTTCCAAAGCGCTTGCGATTGCGAATCAACGACATGACTGCATTGCCGTGACGCTCACGGATCCACGGGAATTGGAGATTCCAGATGTTGGTTTTATTACACTGCGTGATGCGGAAACGGACGAGTTGCTCGAGTTGGACACGCGACATCCGAAAGTGAGAGCCTTGTTTGCCAAGGCGGCTCACGATCGTGAACGAAAACTAACCGACGGTTTCAAACGGGCCAACGTCGATCGGCTCGAAGTCCGGACCGATCAGCCTTATTCGCATAGTTTGCAACGGTTCTTTCGAATGCGGGAGCACCAGCGATGAACCGATGTGAGAGCGTTTTTGCAATCGTGATGTTGGTTGGCCTGTTCTGCATGGGGTGCAGACCGCAGTCCACTACGACGGATGTGAACAAGCCGGCATCAGCGGTTATCGAACGTGTTGCAGAACGCGGTCCAGTGCGATTGACAACACGCGTCTCTCCCGCTCAGCCTCGGCTTTCGGATATCGTAGAGCTCGAACTTTTGGTGGAGGGTGCCGAGGGGATCAGCATACAACCGCCCGCGTTTGGTCAGGCAGTGGGCGATTTTTTGGTCTTGGACTATAGCGAGCGCAACTCCGACGTATCTGGTCGCAGTCTTGCCCCCAATTGTCGATTGTTTCGATACCGTCTTGAACCGACGCATGCCGGCAAACACTTGATCCGTTCGCTTACGATCGAATTCACGGACAATCGATCGAATTCTGAATCATCAGGCGAAAAATCTAAGATAGAATCGGAGCCCATCGAGGTGAATATCGTTTCCGATTGGGGAGACAGTGTGCCGGACTTGGCGAATTTGGAACCGATGACACCTCCCAAGGAAATCGACTACCCCTGGTCATGGTGGTGGACCATCCCTGCACTCATCGTGGCCAGTCTCGCCGGGTTTGCTTTCTTTTTTACAAGACGTCGAAAACGGATCCAACCTGTGCCGCCTAGACAGTCGCCGGGGGAGATCGCCAACATGCGTTTGGCATTGTTGTTGTCCGAGGGATTGCCGAGCAAAGGCCTCTTTACCGAGTTCTATGTACGGCTGACTGGGATCGTTCGACAATACATAGAGGATACGACGGGTATTCGAGCTCCCGAGCAGACCACGGAAGAGTTCCTCCGCGACATGCATTCGACCAAAGCATTTTCACCAGAACAATCGGTCCGATTGCAGAGCTTTCTCGAAGCCGCCGACATGGTCAAATATGCTGGCCAACAACCCAACGATGAGCAAATCGAACTCTCCGTAGTTCGTGCTCGCGAGTTTATCAACATGCGACTTCGGTCACCGTTCGTGGACTCTTCGTCATTTTCCAATCCACTCGTTCACAGTGAGGATTCTCGCTAACGATGGAATCATTTCGATTTGAATCATGGCCTTGGTTGTGCTTGTTACCTTTGGTGGTATTCAGCGTTTGGTTGCGGTCGAGAAAGAGCGTTCAGCCGTCGGCAGTCTTTTCGAGCATCGCCGACCTTAAATCGATCCCGGTGACGATGGTGCAACGTATCCGTAGGACGCTGCCTTGGTGGTATGCGTTAGGGTTGTGTTTGACGGTGGTTGCATTGGCTCGACCGCAATCGGGCAAGTCGGAATCGCGGATCCGGAGCGAGGGGATTGCGATCGAGCTAGTCCTGGACATTTCGGGTTCCATGCAGGCGCTTGATTTTCAACTGCAAGACAAGACCGTGAACCGATTGGAAGCGGTCAAATATGTGATCGGCCAATTCGTTACTGGTTCTAGTGAGTTTGGTCTTGCCGGTCGACGCGACGATTTGATTGGCGCAGTAGCGTTTGGTGGCTTTGCGGACAGCAAGTGTCCTTTGACTTTGGACCACGGTGCCCTGGTGGACATCATCAAGAGCCTGGAAGTTCCTAAGGCGATCAAAGATAGGCAGGGCCGGGTCATCAACGAGAAGACACTTAACGAGGAACTTGCAACTGCAATCGGTGATGGGGTTGCATTGGGCGTAGACCGACTAAGAGAGTCCACGTCCAAAAGCAAAGTCCTGGTGCTGCTCACCGACGGAGACAACAATGCAGGCTCGGTCGACCCTCGGGAGGCCGCGAGCATTGCCGAGGAGCTTGGGATCAAGATTCATAGCATCGGGATCGGCCGAAACGACGTTGTACCAATGCCACAGGAAGACGAATTTGGTCGGCAAGTACTCGTCCCTGCTCGTTTCCGTGTTGACGAAGAACTTTTACGAGAAATTGCTGACAAAACTGGCGGGACCTATTTTCATGCAAGCGATCTTGCGGGACTCGCCAAGGTCTACTCGCAAATCGACTCTCTTGAGAAAAGCCAATTCGAAGAGCTAAAATACTCGCAATACTCCGAGTTGTTCCATTGGATTGCAGGCGCTGGCCTCGGACTAATACTCCTGGTGAGCATTTTGCATGAAACCAGATTTCGCTCCTTGCCGTAATAGAGATCATGGATTGGACCTGTCCCCAAGCACTTTATCTTATTTTGCCCCTAAGTTTGGGTTGGTTGGTGCTCGCGCTGTATTCTCAAAACAGAAGGCAACGAGCCGGGCGACTTTTCGTCGATCGCAAGATGTCGGATCGAATTCTTCCCGACGCATCTCGTTGGCGATTCTGGTCCAAGTTGGCACTACGCGAGGTTGCCATGGTGGCGGGATTGGTTGCACTTGCTGGCCCTCGCTTTGGCGAACAGTTCGAACAAGTCATCCCGCGCGGCAGCGATTTGTACGTCTTGATTGACGTATCTCGCTCGATGTTGGCCGAAGATGTTGTACCATCCCGTTTGGCGAGAGCGAAAGCAGATGTGGCCTCGTTGCTCAATCGCCTCGAAGGCGAACGGGTGGGGCTGATCGCATTTGCGGGTCAAGCCGTGGTCAAGTGCCCGCTGACGGTTGACTATACTTCGTTTCGCAGGTCGTTGGAGGAACTCGATCCGAACAGCGCCCCACGTGGTGGAACTGCAATTGGGGATGCGATCCGCAAGTCATTGGAAGTCTTTCAGTCCAACTCCGATCGTGACCAAGCCATCTTGTTGATAACCGACGGAGACGATCAACAGTCCTACCCTCTCGACGCAGCATCCGTTGCGGCCGGAAAGCAGGTGACGATTTTCACCGTGGGGTTGGGAGATGCCCAGCAGGGTGCACGCATTCCACAAAAGGACAAGTCGGGGGTTTTCATGGAACACCAAGGTGAACAGGTTTGGAGCAAGTTAGACGGAAACTTGTTGCAGGACATTGCTCTCAAGACGTCCGGAGTCTACATTCCAGCCGGCACCAAGTCTTACGATTTGGGCGAACTTTATACCAAGTATTTGCAAGGCAAACGAGGCGATGACTCCACAAGTCAAACGAGAGTTCGAAGAGCCGAACGATTCCAGATTTTTTTGGCCGTGGCTTGGATCGCGT
>JBEBHM010000802.1:0-3844 GCA_040080875.1 Pirellula sp. | reverse complement strand
TCCGCTCCAATGACATGAAAAACACGATCGATGCCATTTGCATCTATGATGGTACTTGGTCCCATGCCAACAATCGTAACGTCCTTGAGCAAGTCCAAGTCACCGGTCGAAGCGGCATCCTCACCGCTACCGGTACGGCTGAGCGTATAGACTCCTGAACTTAAGACGATGGTGTCGCCGCCGCCGCCACTGTTCGACTGGATAATCGCTTCCCGAAGCGACAAAACCCCGTCCGCACCATTGACGACATCCGAAAACGTGGTCACGGTAATCGTCGCAAGCTTTCCTCGCCATTGGCTTTGGAAATCGACGCTAAAGGCAACCTCGGACTCGACGCTGCCGACTTGATATTCGAGTTCCCAATCGCCGCCCCAGTTGGCATTTCCTGTTGCATCGACGCTCGCTGCAGCATCCGCGCCAGTGAGAATGCTCAATCCGTCGACCAGCGCTTGCCCGTCTTCCATTTTCGCCAAATCGCAACCGTACAAGAGCAGATCCGCATCGCCAGAGAGATACGACTGCCACCCGACAAGTTGCGTAGCGTATTCCGGCAGCAGATTGGAACTGAGCCATGTATTCCCGAGTTGCAAGGCTCCATCTTCACTATGCGTAACGAGATGAATGGCCGAAACGTCATCGTATCCCTCGAGGATTTCGGAAATCTGTTGGACGCCATCTCTCGTTGCATCGAGAAGATAGACCTCGAAGTCCCTCGTACCGTCTCGGCTGGCGAGCAAGTCGTCCAATATCGATAGGTAGTCCGGCGTATTTGAATTGACGAAGACCAACTCAAGCCGACTGGAGGTGTCTATCGGTTGCTCTTGAGAAGTATTCTCTGAAATCGTTGCCGTTGAATCGCTGGTATTTCCAAATGCGACATTGGGTTGTTGGTCGACGTGAATTAGTAGCGATGGGTCCGTCGAATCCGAGTTGAACAATCCCACGTCGACTAGCGGGACGGCGCTGAGCAGAATGCGTTCCTCCAGTAGTTCCGCGTCGAGGCGTGATACTCGACCCGTTTTCGGAGTGATCATTTTGGACAGGAACTGACTTAGACTGCGCATAAAGGAATTGTTCCATTGAGAACGAATCGCGGCGCGTCAATGCATAGAAACGATCAAGATTATTCGATCCCGAGAAATTCCCCAACCCTTACGATCGTATTGATCGCTACGGCCGATGGTGCATGCGAAAGTAATCCATGCGATGCTTACAATCGTTGAATTCCACTGTCCGGAAGACGGATAACCGATTGTAGGTTACTCCCAAACCGCCTATCGCAATGTCTCGCAACCTAGGAGATCGTTCCGCGTTTCAAAATCGCAAACCATTCGTATTATTGAGCCTGAGGCGCTAGCCGATCGATCATGAGACTCGTCAAGCGCCTCAAGCCCAACACAAAACCGATGAAAGACTTGCGACGAAAGTGGGAGATCTCCTAGCCGATTACTCGATGCAAATCCAACCGTCTATATTCAATGCTCGACCACCTCTTCAAAGCGATTTCAAACTCATTCTCGACCTCAGGACCTCCGGCGATCCGACCTTCACTCGGCCCCCAATGGACCGCGAAGGATGCCGTTCAAGAAGTGCGCGAAATCGCGGAGTTGCATCGGGTTCTCGTCGATAACCAATTACGAACGATTCTCACATCGTTTCGTAACACCGCCAAAGAAGCGACCGAACATATCATTCCGCTGTCCGTAGCGGTCGAAGTCATCCGGCGGGTGTTGTCATTGGAACCACACGACTGTCAAATTCTCGCTGCCTCTGCCCTGATGCAAGGAAACATCGTCGAACTTGGCACGGGCGAAGGCAAGACGATCGTCGCCGCACTTGCTTCGATTTGTCATGCATTTCATGGGCGATCAACGCACGTTATGACGGTCAATAGCTATTTAGCGTTGCGAGACTATCACGAAATGAAACCAGCGTATGATTTGCTCGGTGTGACCGTTGGACTAATCGATTCCAAATTTCCCCTCGATCAGAAGAGGCATGCATATCGGTCGGAAGTGGTCTACGGACCAGGTTATGAATTCGGGTTTGACTATCTCCGAGATTGCCTAACAGTCGGCGCCACAAAGTCTGAGGGGCTCGGCAAGCGAGTTCAAGAGCGTTGGGGCCGAAATGTCGATAGCAAGCGCGTCTCACTCCATTCACTCCGAATACAGAGCAAACTTTGTGTTGCCATCGTTGACGAGGCCGATAGCGTCATGCTGGATGACGCGAGTACGCCGTTGATACTTGCTGCGGAGAACCCTAACGCGATCAGCGCTCAGGACCTCTATCGCAATGCGATGGAGGTGGCGCAGCGACTTACGCGCGGCGAGGATTATACCATCGACGAGCGAGCCCGCACCTTGCAGCTGACAAGTCAATCGACTCAGCGGATCAACAATTCGCCTTCTGTTTCCACGGACGGTCTTACATGCTCTTGGCCAGCGTATGTGGAGCGAGCATTACACGCTATGCATCTGTTGACGCGCGATGTTGACTACATTGTTCAGTCAAATCGAGTCATGTTAATCGACCATAGTACCGGACGCGTCTTGCCGGATCGTACCCTTCGCGCTGGAATGCACCAAGCCGTCGAAGCCAAAGAGGGCGTCGCAATCACTACCGAAACCCATGCATTGGCAACCATTACACGTCAGCGATTTTTTGGAGTGTATGAACAGCTCTCTGGCTTGACTGGCACCGCCGCGGAAGGGGCACCCGAATTTCATGATGTGTACAAGTTGAATGTGGTTTCCATTGCACCGAATCAGCCAAGCTGCTTGAAATGGCTGCCGCCCCAACTTTGTTTAGATCGAGCGTCGCATGAGGAGGCGATTGTTCAGTCTATCGCAACGTGTCGGAACCGCGGCCAGCCCATCATGATCGGCACAAGTTCAATTCAGTCGAGCGAGCGACTTGCATTACTACTTCGACGGCATTCGATTCCGTTTGCACTTTTGAGTGGAAAACAGGATGCAGACGAAGCGGCAGTAGTAGGCAATGCAGCTCAATACGGAGCAGTCACGATCGTCACCAACATCGCAGGCCGAGGAACGGACATTCGTTTAGGCCCCAAAGTTTCTGAACAGGGCGGACTTCATATCTTGTCGACGGAAATGAGCGAATCGGTTCGCATTGAACGACAACTCATGGGGAGGGCAGGACGACAAGGTGACCCAGGCTCCTTTCAGATAATCCTTGCCCTAGATGATCCATTGCTGAAACGGCATGCCCCGGAATGGGTCCAGAAGCAATCGCGAGAAATGCAACGATCAGGCATGATTCACCAAGCCTGGTTTGAAGACATACGGACTATTCAAAGGACGCTGGAAGCCAGTCGTCGAAAAGACCGTCAGAGGATGTTCGAACGGGATGACATGCATCGCACTCTGGCCCGCGCATTAAGTTAGGCATGCTAGCGGATCATGTGGCTGCGGATCGATGAGACGGAGGCATTCGATCATGACCGAGACTTGCTGGGGGACGTTTGTCGCTCACGGTCGCACTCGGCAAGTGCGACCCACGGCAAGTACGACCCGTGGGTGACTTCTGCCGGAAGTCACCGTGCACTGTGGGTGACTTCTGCCGGAAGTCACCGTGCACTGTCAGGTACCTCGGCAATGCCTTAGCGAGCCTCATGTTTGCAGTTGGCGTGGTACTTAGTTCACGGTCGCACTCGGCATGTGCGACCCACGGTTAGTGCGACCCGCGGTGGCCCCACGGGCCGGCTGTAGCGGTTATGTCGAAGAGGCCTTACCGCAGTTTCGTTGAACGCAATAAAACTTGTATGGAACGTATCGGTTAGGCGCTTTTTGTGAGCTAGAGTGCGCCAATTCCTTGGAGG
>JBEBHM010000801.1:0-3844 GCA_040080875.1 Pirellula sp. | reverse complement strand
CCATTTCTCGTTGCGTCCACCCCAGTTCAAAAACTCGTTGCCCGAGAAAGTCAAATTCAAGGTTTGGTCGAGATACCGCTCGATCGAGTCTGCCGTCGCGCTGAACGTGAGTGGATCGTTGTTGGGATCGATCGCGACCAAGTTGATAACTGCGTTTACTGATCCGTTAGGTAACGTTTGGTCGGCGATAGGGTTTAGTACCGGTGGAAGTGGCACACTGGAAAGGTTAACGTTATAGCTCCAGCTGGTAGCAGCTAAATCGTTGCCCGTTACGTCCTCGATGTCATTTGCATCTGGAGCTAACTGAACACCGAGTGCCCCGTTCACCAAATTGCTAATTGGGAATCGCCAAGAGTTTCCACCAATGTTGATAGCGGCACCTTGCATCGCGCCGACCGATCCTGGGCCACTTAAGACCAAGTCGGTCGCATCCACTCCAGCAACGGCCTCCGAAAACGTAATATCCAAATTGAGAGTCGAACCCGTGATGGTTGCAGCAGGAATGGGAGATCGATTGGTAATCGTTGGAGGGGTCGTGTCGGGAGATTGCCCTGTGACTGAGACGGAGAACTTCTCCGTGTCCATGCCTCCAAAGCCATCTTCTACTTTCGCGACCACATAGAATTTGCCTACGAAGTTGTCATTTGGATTGATGGTCAATACATTTCCGACCACCGAGACTGTTGCAGGCGGCGCATTGACTGCGTTGGCTAAAAGCTGAGGGTTGTTGTAGACGTCGACACTGAACTGCTCAATCAAAACATCATTACTCAATGCTCCTCCCAGCCAGGCGAAAAGCTTGCCGTTTGGAGTCATGTAATACCATGGGTAAGAAATACCATTAAACCACTTTTCTTGTAGCCCACCCCAGTTCAAGTACATATTTAGGCTGGCTGGGGTCAATCCGAGCTGTTGATCGAAATAGAATTCGAGCGATTGAACGGTAGCACTGTACGTCAATGGATCGTTGTTTGGATCGGTAGCGATCAGGTTCACAACCACATTGGTCGCCCCATTCGGGGTTGTTTGGTTTCCTGGGTTTTGCAGGTCGGGAGGCAACTGCGGCGGTGAAAGGAGAACGACATCGTTGTTGTTGGAACCACCTACATAAGAGATCTTGAAGTTGATGGAATTGATCACCACCGTAGATCCTTCGGGTAGTCCATTGAAAATGCCAGAAACCGGATCGCTGCCATCGTTGTTAATGATGACCATGGTCAAGTTGGCAGCCGAAGCGATGGATCCGGAGGCGTTCAGAGTGGCGTTGTTGATCGCAACCGCACCAGTCACATTGAGTTGGTCGTATTGAGTACCGACACTCGGTCCGTTGACTTCGACAACGAAATTCGATCCGACGTTGAAGGTGGCATTTCCGGAGTTGATGATTCCAGGACTGGTTCCAGGAGATACAGTCCCGCTAGCGTTGACAGTAACCGTGCCGTTAACAGAACCGAAACCTGCCAAGGTCGAAGTCGCACCTTCAACAACCAAGTTGCTGAGAATGTCGCCACCACTTGAGGTGGTGTTAAGGCGACCAGCATTCAACGTAATCGTTGCCGAACCAGCAGAGAGATCGTTGGCAGTTACCGTAGTCGTTCCAACAATGCTGAGGAATTGTGGTCCGTTGCCTGATGCGCTATCGGTTGTCAAGCTGGGTGAATTGATTACGAGCGGATTGCCAGTTGCCCCGATGCCTACCGAACCGGCCGATAGCGTGACGAGACTTGTCGCCGTAATATCGGTTGCTCCTGTACCAGAAACAATGCCGCTAGCGAATGCGTTTAACGCACTAACCGTTACGGGACCACCTAGCGTAACGCTTTGGAAGTTGTTGCCGGCTGAACCGATGTTTAGATTCGATGCTGCGTTAAAGTCGCTCAAGTTATTGACGATTAGCGTATCGATCGCGTTGCCACGATTGATCGTGAGCGAGCCTGTTGGAGCTGTAAAGTCGGTAACTTCAAAGGCGATGGGAGAACTTGAAAGTCTCAGAATGCCGTTGGACAGTGTCCCGTCATCACTCAACTGCGAGGTGCTGCCAGTTCCTGGAAGGTTGATAATCAAATTCACCGCCGTCCCGCCAAGTGCAAGCGGCTCCGTCTCGTTAAACGCAATGAGCGGCGTGCCGGACCCAATTTGGACTGTGCCGGATTCTGGCCCCGTGTGCGCGACCGTGACCGTGCCGACGGTGGAATAACCAGTCACGACAATGCGGTCGTCGTCGCCGACGTTTTCGCCGCCGTTGTAGATAACGCCGCCCGTCGGCATTGGGCTACCGTTGGTGTAGTCCATCGTGAAGGTGTCGTTGCCGGTCGAGCCGTTAAATGTAAAGGAGGAAGCGGAGTTTATGTTGACCGGAGCGCCACCGTTGAGGATGTAGACAGTGTTGCCGCCGAGGTCCTTTTGGAGAGTTAGAGTGTCGTTGACGCCAGTGCCATTGACAACGACGCTGGTGACGTTGCTAACGGTCGGCGTCTCGATGCTGAGGAAATTGACTGGAGCCCGGCCTGCGACCGTGACAGTGGAAACAGGGATTGCAGCCGCCGTTGCAGTCGCTGTGAGGCTGTTAGTCTGGGCGTCGATGGTGAGCGTATCGCCCGGCACGACGGGTGAGACTGGGTCGTAACCGTGGACAGTCATCGTTACGTTTGCATCAGGAATAACACTAAACGTGTCGCTACCGGCAAAGCCGCTAAGGCGGAGCGCGGTTAGGTTCGTAACAGCGGACAGGCTATTCACGGTCATTATGTCGTCGCCTCCGACTCCGTTGACGAGCAGCGTTTCGTTGGTGCCGATGTCAAGATTGAATGCGACGAGGTTAGTGCGAGCGAATGCGATACGGCCAGGCGTCCCATTACCGATGGTGAAGACATCTCCTGCGGTAACAGCGCCATTGATCGATACGTTATCGGTGTCAGCACCACCATCGATGATGTCGTCGTTGTCGCCGTTGCTCCATACGATGTCATCGTTGTTGGCATCGCCATTCATGGTGTCGTTGCCGCGAGCACCAACAATCGTGTCATTTCCACCGCCACCGCTGATGACGTTGGCGTTGTTGTCGCCGACGAGACTGTCCGCTCCCGAGCCGCCGGTGGCGTTCTCGATGTTGCTGATCCCGCCCGTACCGGTCGCCGTTCCACTGGCGAGAACGAAGACGTTGTCAGGGAATATCTGTCCGCGGATCTCGCCGCCTGGGAACGCGGCAGTGTGGAAGTTGAGATAGGTCAGGCCGCCGAGGAATGCCGCTTCGTGCTGCGCAGGGACAGGGACAGCGAGAGCGTCAAACGTGAAGCCCGAACCAGCGGGAACAAGCGCCCCTAGTCCGAACAGAGCGGCGAGGTCCATGATGATCGGACCGTTGACTCCGACCGCTGCGCGGTGGATGTGGTAGCCAGTGACCAGCCCCGGACTGAATGTCGAAATCACTGCATGGATATCGAGAGTTTTGCTCACTGAGTTGAAAACGAACGTGGACGTGCCGGTCGCCGTACTGGCATTGCCGGGGTTCTCTTGGAATCCGTTGAGGCTGGCCGTGAAGGCACCGCCCGTGGCGTTAGCGCCGAGGTTGACGGCAACTGAGGTCGCGTAAGGGCTGTAGTCGATAGTGTCGTTGTTGGCCCCGCCATCGACAGTGCCGCCGTTAAGGCTCACGCCGTTGCCAAAGACGACCGAGTCGTCACCAGCCCCTGTGGCAATGTTGGTAACAACACCCGCGGCGGTGCTATTGACAGTAACAACATTCGCGCCAGAGCCTACAGTCAGGAGCAAGCTCGCGAGGTTCGAATAGGTCACTCCGCCAAAACCAGCAGGTATGCTGCGAGTCACCGTCGTGCTGGAGATT
>JBEBHM010000800.1:0-3846 GCA_040080875.1 Pirellula sp. | reverse complement strand
TCTGCTCGGTGATATCGGTAAGGAGACTGTCATAGGCGATCAAACAGTTGCGATCATCATGATAGGGAACGAGCATTTTTCTTATCCAGCGCAGTTGACCGTCTTTGCGATGGATACGGTACTCGACCGCGGCCGGCTGAGCACCAGAGAGAATGCTATCGATTTGTTCATGAATAAGCCCGCGATCTTGTTCCACCACAATCGCGTTCCAAAGCGTCGGGTCAGCAGCGTACTCTTCCGATGTAAATCCAGTTACTTTTTCGCACGCGGCACCATGAAGCTTACGCAAGATCCGGCCGTCCTCGACCTGGACGTGGTAGTGGTAATCGGCGACTGTTTCACGCAAGCAACGATATCGATTTTCGCTTTCATTGGCTTCCCGAGTGAAATGAGGATCGTCCATTGGTAGAGATGCCTGCTACTGATGCATGATTTGAATTCTGTTAAGCAGCTTGTGTAGCTGCGACCTCTCATTGTAGCGATTTTCCTCTCATTGTAGCCATTTCACTAACGGTACGGAGATGGTGGATTCCACCAGAGCGCAATGGTTCGCTGGGTCGATTTCCATTCGCTACTCGAGTTCCGATAATCGTTGCGAACGAGTGCGTGGTCGCGTTCTCCGCGGCGACGCAGTTAGAAACAGAGCCAGATTGCTTAAACGATTGGAAGGACGTAATGCGAATACTTATAGCGGATGGCGACAGCGAGTTTCTCGATATTGCCAAGCGATTTATGAATCAATGCGGACATGATGCATTGGTAGTTTCGAGTGGCCTAGAGTGCATCGCATGTTTACGCGATTGCCCTCCAGATGTGCTTGTTTTGGGTTGCGAATTGCTTTGGGGCGGCACCGAGGGAGTTCTTGAGATTATGAATGAGGAACCAACTTTGGATGCGATCCCCGTTATCCTCGTTACGGACGAAGAACTGGAGTCCAAGACTGTCTTCGACACAGACTCACAGGTAGTCCATCGAGTTAGGAAGCCGTATTCACTCACTCAACTGCTGAAGCCAATGCAGCTGTGCGAAATCAATCGCACTGGAAGCCTCGTATAAAGCGGCTACTAGCTAGTTTTAACGGAACGTCTTCGTGAAAAGTTGAAATGGAATGACACAGCTTCAGAAGCAAATGGCAAGACATTGGTACGCCGAAAGTGCCGAATCATGCGTTGCAGTATTAGAATCCTCCGAATCTGGACTTTCGGCAGAAGAAGTGAATCGTCGTCAACTTCACTTCGGCCTCAACGTGCTTCCCGAGAAGGGACCGACACCACTTTGGAAGATTGTGCTGAGGCAATTTGTTAGCCCGTTGATCTATATTCTCGTAGCTGCCGCAGTTGTCTCAGCGATGATTGGAGATCTCAAAGATGCAATCTTCATTGGGGTCGTTTTATTGCTGAATACCATTATCGGTGCCTACCAAGAGTGGCAGGCCGAACAAAGCAGCCATGCGCTGAAGAAGCTATTGAGCATGCATGCTCATGTAGAACGCGATGGTGAAGTGCGCGAGGTCAAAGCCGAGGAAGTTGTTCCCGGCGACGTTCTCTGGTTGGAATCCGGAAATCGAGTGCCTGCGGACATACGGCTGCTATCATCCCAAGGGCTGGAAGTCGATGAATCGTTGTTAACGGGTGAATCGCTGGCGGTGCGAAAAGACTTTTCATGGATTGGGGACGCTGCGGCCTCTCTTGCAGATCGCCAAAATATGACGTTTGCGGGTTCGCTGGTTGCACGAGGTCGGGCCAGGGGAATCGTCGTCGCAACAGGGACTGCCACCAACGTTGGCCAGTTGGCATTGGACGTGATGGGGAGCGGGGGTGGCAAGCCGCCTCTGCTGGAACGAATGGAGCGTTTCACAAATTATGTGGCTGTTGGAACCCTACTCGCGGCCGCTGGAATTGGACTTGTGGGAAGTGTGCTTTGGGGATACACGCTGGTTGAGGCGTTTTTCTTTGTGATTGCACTGGCCGTAGCTGCCATTCCTGAAGGATTGCCAGTAGCGATTACTGTAGCGCTCGCGGTCGCTACCACGCGGATGGCAAGACGAAATGTAATTGTCAGAAATCTTACAGCGGTCGAGGGACTGGGCAGTTGCACGCTGATCGCAACGGACAAAACGGGCACGCTCACTTGCAATGAACTGACAGTGCGTGAGGTCCTCTTAGCGAATGGCAATGTGTTTTCTGTTACCGGTGAAGGGTTTATACCTAAAGGCGAAGTATACTTTGGAGGCCGACCTGTCGTTAAGTCGGCGCATGAAAGCCTGGATGCGCTGATTCAAGCAGTAGTGATGTGCAATGAGGGTGACTTACATCAACGCAATGGCGATTGGGTCTGGCACGGTGACGCTGTCGATATTGCTGCGTTGAACCTGGGAGTAAAACTGGGAACACATCGCGAACGAGCGTTGGAGTTGTTCCCTCAGGTCAGCAGCATCCCGTTTGAATCAGAGCACCAATTCGCCGCATCATTCCATCGTGTCGCAGATCGAATCGAGGTCTTTGTCAAGGGCTCGCCGGAACGCATCTTAGAAATGTGCGTCGGCGAAGATGAAAAGGGGGCATCGCGTCCGAGATTAGAACAAATGGCATTGGAAATGGCGTCACGCGGATTCCGTGTTATCGCTGTAGCCAGGGGGGAAGTGAACGGAGGGCTGCGTAGTAACGAGACCCCTCCGCAGCCCAAAGGACTGGAACTACTCGGATTCCTTGGCATGATCGATCCGTTACGTGCGGGGGCACGAGAGGCGGTCGCGGAATGCCAACAGGCCGGCGTCTTAGTCTCGATGGTAACAGGCGATCATCGAATCACGGCATTGGCAATCGCTCGCGATCTTGGGCTTGCTCATCGGGATGATCAGGTCGTCACAGCCTCAGAACTGGAAGGAAAGTCTGAAGAGCAACTGGGGGCGATGGTCAAGAATGTACGGGTCTTTGCACGAGTCACTCCGCGTCAGAAACTTCAAATCGTGGAGGCGGCTCGCAAAGCCGGTCACTACGTTGCGGTTACTGGCGACGGCGTCAACGACGCCCCAGCGCTGCGAGCGGCCAACATCGGTGTGGCGATGGGCAAGGCTGGTACGGATGTCGCACGCGAGGCTTCGGATCTCGTGATCAGCGACGACAATTTCAGCTCCATCGTCGGCGGTATCGAGGAGGGACGCATCGCCTACGACAACATTCGCAAAGTGATCTACTTGCTCATTTCAATGGGCGCTGCGGAACTATTGATGGTCCTATTGGCCGTAATCTCAGGATTTCCCGTACCTTTGCTTCCCGTACAACTGCTGTGGCTAAACCTAGTCACCAACGGGATCCAGGGAGTTGCGTTAGTGTTCGAGCCTGGTGAAGGCGACAGCCTACGACGCAAGCCTCGCCCACCCGGTGAACCCATTTTCAATAGGTTGATGATAGAGCGGTTGCTGGTTGCAGTGGTCATTGTCGGCGGTGGTGGTTTCCTTGTATACGATCTCTGTCTGCGTTTTGGTTTCGCAATAGAAGATGCACGAAACGTGTTGCTGTTAGCGATGGTGTTGTTTGAGAATTTTCACGTTGGCAACTGTAGGTCGGAAACGAGATCCGCGTTTGCTTTATCGCCTCTTCGCAGTCCCGTTCTGTTCTTTGGGACACTAGGCGCATTTCTAATCCACGTCGCCGCCATGTATGTCCCATTTCTGCAAGATCTCTTAATCACCAAACCTGTTGACTTGTGGTTATGGGGCGTCGCGATTGCCATCAGCGTAACGATTGTCCCGGCTATTGATCTACACAAGTGGTGGTGGTCAAGGCGAACGCAGAAACAGGCGATTTGCAACTCGTAATTATTTTCTTGTTTTATGTTTTGAGG
>JBEBHM010000799.1:0-3846 GCA_040080875.1 Pirellula sp. | reverse complement strand
TTTTGATGAAATGTTTGTGTGGGCTAAAGCGTTGCTCGAAGATCATAAAAATGCTGGAAGTTGGCTCAGAAGTCGGTTTCCATTTCTTATGGTCGATGAGATGCAAGACACATGCTCGCGTTCTGGAGGGATGCTACATACTATTTTCCCGCGCGCTTCAAGCGAAGTCATAGTTCAGCGCGTAGGCGATCCGAATCAAGCTATTTATGACAACATTGACGATGCGCCCGATGAAAGCGATCCATTTCCTGATATCGCAGCCGAGCGAAATTTGCATATTGCAAATAGCTATCGGTTTGGTCAGAGTATTGCGTCGTTAGCCTCACCGTTCGCAGTCACTCCGATAGAAGGTGGCGGCCTTTGTGGAATTCGACCGAAAGGGCCGTCAAAAGACTGCAAGGCCGCAATATTTGTGTTTCCTGATAACGATGCGTCTCAGGTGTTATCAGCATACGGCAAATATGTCCTAGAGAATTTTAGTGACGAGGAATTGGAGCAGGGCCTAGTGACAGCTGTCGGTTCTGTGCATCAATCTGCAATCGACGTCACGCCAGGAAATCAACAGTACCCTAAAACTGTACCGCACTATTGGGATAACTACAGTGCGGCAATTACTGCGAATAGACCCAACCCGAAGTCGTTAACTGACTACGTCCGTGTCGCTCAAGCGGCAGTTCAGTCAGAACGAAACGTCGCTTCTGGCGTTGAAAAGTTTGCGTCGGGTATCATGCGACTTGCAAGTCTGCTTGGAAACAATGGCACCATTAAGCTTAAGATCCGTAAGCACCGAGCAATTGCGACTCACTTGGAAAGCGAAAATGAAAGTCATCGTTCCTATCAACGTATCGTTCGCGAGTTGCTTGTGGAGTTGAAACCCTTGACACCTGAGTATTGGGAAGGAGCAAGCTCGGAGTTATATAAAATTGCACTGTTTATCAGTGGAGGGGAGAACGAAACTCAAGAATCGAAAAGGTTTTTGACGTGGGACGAGAAAACTGCTCCGACTCAAAACATCGATCACTCGCCAGCGAAGATTTCGTCCAATGTTTTTCACGCTTCTGATGGTGGTCGCACCACAGGAATTCAATTGGGATCTATTCACTCCGTCAAAGGACAAACACACTTAGCTACCCTAGTGCTCAGCACATATTGGTACGCACACTCGTCAAAGCAAATGCTTCCATGGCTGCTAGGTAAAAAAACAAATGGCAACGGTGCAAATGCGAGAGACCAAAAGCGGCTTTTGCAGACTTATGTAGCAATGACTAGGCCCAGTCACTTGGTGTGTCTCGCAATTCCGCGATCCATCGTAGGCCAAAATGACGTATATTACCAAAATTGTGAAACTCTTCGCAAACGTGGGTGGCTGTTAACCGAGATAGATTGCGCCAGGCAGTCTTAAGCTGAGCTGCTTGAATCCAAAATCGAATATTTTAGGCGACGCGTGAGGGTAGGCCGAAGTATCCAATGCCACTTTTCTCGAACCAGGAAGGAGTGTTGTTGGGCGAACGACTTGCCATTCAAATGCGAATTCGCTCAACTTCATCTAGAGTTATCTCATCCGACGTTCGGTCGTACAGTTTAGTCGTTCTAGGACTCTCGTGGGCCGCAATAGCTTGGGCATTTTCGATTGTGCCGCCATTCTCCAAATAAGCTGTAATTCCCGTCGCACGAAACGTGTGGCAACCTACTTTGTTAGATAGCCCTGCCGTCAATGCACGTCGTTTTATCATCCGCAACGCATCATGGCGGGAAAGGGGGGCTTCAGTGAGCCTACCGGTACGGCCAATGGCCGTAAGGAACAGGGGAGCAAGCTTGTCGCCACAGTGACCGGCAGCTTTCAGGTATTCGTCTAAATACTGCTCAGCAAGATGATGAGCCGGGACTTCGTGATGCTTGCCTCCTTTTTCATGGAGCCTTATCCATGCTCGTTTTCCAATCTGGTAGTAGTCGTCGGCCTTCATGCCGGTAACAGCACTAACTCTGGCAAAAGTGAACAGCATAGTAGCGATGAGGGCTCGATCGCGAAGCCCGACGACACTCGTGGTGTCGATACTATCCAGAAGCTGCCTAGCCTCTGCCGCCGTCAAAACGGGAGTCTTACCTCGCTTAATGACGTACTTAGGGCCCCTCACAGAAGAAGCCGGGTTCATTGGGATTATCTGTCCTACAACCAGCCAATCCATACACATGCGGATCGCAGCCAGGTGCTGCTTGACGGTCGGCTTTGAGTAAATGGTGCCGAGGTATTCGACATAAGCCGCGACAATGACCGGCTCGACATCGATCAGAGCCACGTTTCTGTCTGCGAGCCACGAGAAGAAGTCGTTAAGCGCCCGGTAGTACGCTTCCCGAGTATTGCGGTTGCGGATATTGGCCGTAAAGAACTCGAAGTAGCGCCGCGTTGCCTTGGGCCCAGCCGCCTGAATAAGGACAGGTGCACTGGATGAAGCCAATCCAGACGCTCGCCGTGCAACGGCTCTTGAACCCTTTGATACTGTACCCAAGCAACCTCAACGTTAGTGACCCATAACGTCCTTTATGGTTCGCTATAATCCATTGTCCGTCAAGGGATTATTGTAGACGTTACCCACTTCCAAACGATAGTGTAGCTCGAAATGTATAGAGAAGAATCCACAACTGAAGCTCGCCTCACAGAACTGAACTACACGATTGATCCTGGGTTTGTTAACCGCAGGCGAGCCGACACGGTTTTTGGTGACAATTTTGTTCAGGTAGTTCATCAGCAAATTCAAGGGCTCCCTCCATTACCGACTGGGCTTCATGAGGTTGGCATAGATCGCATCTACACTCATGCGATAATGAGCTTACTAAAGCGTTTAGAAATCAAGACCCTGGGCGAATCGCTTCATGAGCGCAAGGGGCATCTCATCTGCTCCACTGAGGAATTTCTCGCATGCAGCGAGGTCTATGATAGTCCACGCGTGGTTAGTGAGATTATCCCCCGTGGCAACACAGATCATCGAGTATTTTTGGAATACTCCACATCACATATCCGATCAGATACACTTCGTTCCGATTTACATCGCGGCGCAACCCTTGCGTTCGTTGCAGAGTTTGATCGAGCTGAAGGAAGTGACGTTTTTTTCCGCCCGCTGGTCATGGGAGGCCCTTGGCTCGATCATGAGCAGGAGGACATTGCCAGTTGGGCGATGTGGGCTATCAACGATCACTTCGAGAATTTCATTGAAGATATAACTGAGTTTTCTAGAGTGAAAGAAATAGCAAAACCAATCGATGTGGAGCCCATGCGTGCAATTTCCGAGTTTGCATTCAAGACTTGCTTAACCGAGATCATTGGTGACACCATTAAAAAGGACTGGGGCGGAGAAATGTCAGATCACTACACCGCACATATTCATCTGCTCGATAAGAGGGTGACGGGCGCATTTCTTTTGAAGGGTCCATCGGATTTCAGACCCATGGGACTCAACCATTTGGGGAAAAACAATGATCAAATCTTTCGGTTAGCTCAGGAGCCTGCGGATTTACTTGTTGTGCAACATTGCCACGAAATCACCAGTCCCGTCCGCGAGACTCTACGCGTCTTTGCGGTACAGCCGGGAAGGCCACGTCGCTACTGCTTGATTGATGGGCGTGATTCGCTTTGGCTATTGCATGCGTATAACATGTACGAACGCGCATTGGCTCTATCGACGAGACCATGACGATTTATCTGCAATAAACCGGTCTAACTGTTGTCCAGGAGGACATCAGCGGTTAGCCCGATCTCAAGTGGATTCACTGTAATGAAGTATCCAAGCCGGTTCACTAGGTGATAGCCGCTCGAAATGCAGTCTCCTTCGTCGCCACAGATGTAAGTCC
>JBEBHM010000798.1:0-3853 GCA_040080875.1 Pirellula sp. | reverse complement strand
ATTCTGCTTTCAGGCAAAGCCCCGGTTGATAGCAAGATTCCCGCAGATGCAACACCTGGGATCGTCTCGCTCCGAGCGAAGAATGAATTTGGGTTATCCAATTCACGCAACTTTCTGGTGACAAGCGAACCGTGGAGCATCGTTGCGGGCAACGAAACCGAGAGCAACGCATTTCCGATGACGTCTGGTCAGTACTTTCAAGATGAGTGCCCTGATCGCGGACGCAATTTCTATAGAATTCGATTCGAACGCGACACGCAAATTGAAATTCACTCCTACGCGCGCTCACTGGATTCACGAGCCCGTCTCAACATGTTGATTCAATTGTCGGCTTCACCACAAAGTAGTCAGAGCATTGCGACTGCCAATTCGACCATTGATCGCGATGCCACACTCATCGCTAACCTCAAAGCAAACACCGACTACACGCTTGTGGTTTCCGATCACTTGTTTCGCGGTGGACCAGAGTATCGATATGCGATCTTCATGAAATCGATTGACGGGCAATCGACGCTCCAGGCAGATCCGTTGAGGGCATCGGACGCCTGGACTTCCATTTGCGACATGCTGGCCAAATTGAGGACGCCGAATGGCGAAGCCGTTTTCGATCCTCGATTCGTCCACCAGCGCAATTCCATGCTGCGTCCCCCGAGCGTCGACGGCAATCCGGTCATTCATACCGAGCAAATCTCAAACAACGATCAAGCGTTGGCGGTCACGTGGCCAGTCAAGATCGCGGGTTCATTCGATTCCAACGACGATGTGGACGCTTTTGATTTTGAGTGCGACAAGGAAGCCAACGTGGTCATCGAAATTGTTTCGCAGAGAGTGGGTGAACTGACCGATTGCCTTTTAGTCATTGAACGAATCGAAAACAAAGGACAGCCGAACGAAAAAAGAACACGCATCGCCGACAATGACGACGGGCCTGTCATTGGAAACGGCGAAATGCGATTCCTGAACAAAGATTCTCTCATTAGTTTTCGTGCACCTGCGCAAGGTACGTATCGACTGATCGTACGAAATCAACAGCGATTCGATATGCGTTCCAGATCACCGAGTTACGTCGTGGAAATACGTCAACCCAATCCGGGCTTCCTACTCTCGACTCATTGGGCGTTTCCAATCCGGGATCTCGATCAGTCGAGACTAACGAGCAACACTATTTCGACCGGTGGTGTTTTGATGTTGACCGTCCACGCGATACGATACGATGGATTCAGCGAACCGATTGATATTCGAGTCGAGGGGTTGCCTGCAGACATCGTTGGTGGTGCAGGCATCATCGCGTCCGACCAATCGGCCACGACCATCAGTCTTTGGCATGATACACAAAAGTCCGCTGGACCCGACGTGCAAGACATCGCTCGCTTGCAAGTCGTCGGTCACGCGAACCGTTCCGACAAGGACAAGCCGACCGTCGTCATCGCGACGCCACTTGAGGTCGTTTGGAATCAGATCGATACATTTCGATCACCGCTTTCCAAGCTGTCATCGTCGCTGTTGCTCAACCGATCGCAAGCGAGAACTTGCCCTCTCACGATTGAATTGGGCCCCAAATCGACAGACCTGCAGAGCCGATCACCCTCGCTGAATGCGGTGCGAGGCCAGCCGCTCAAGGTCCCTGTCAACGTGACTCGGCGCCCTGGCGGAGAAGCATCGGTCGTGACTCTTCGGCTGCGTCAGTTTCCCACCAAGGCTACGGCCGCCGAAGTCAAAATAGAAGCCAAGTCGAACGAAGGATCGTTGGATTTACAAATTCCAAAAGACGCCCCGTTGGGTGAGTATATGCTTAGCGCGCTTTGTGAAGCACCTGTTTCGGTGCCAAACACAGATCCTGCGGCAAAAGACAAGAATGTCAATCTTACTCTCCAACTACCTAGTTCTAGCATTCGAATCAAAATTGGAGATGCTCCATGACCCTACGATTAATCAGTTCCAATTCGCTTGGCGCCGCATGCTTGGTCATTGCGATCTTTCTAGGCTCAATGTCCAGCGCTCAGTCACAGATTTATTATGAAGACTCCGTCGCCCCAATTCTGCGAAAAAATTGCATTGCCTGCCACAACGTGAAGTTGGCCGAGGGAGGGCTCAATCTTGAATCACCCGTTACGGCAGCCAAGGGAGGTGACTCAGGACCAGCAATCAACAAGACCGAGGTCGCAAAGAGCTCTATCTTGGAACGTGCTTCGAGCACCGACGAGGAGATGATGATGCCCCCCAAGGGCAATACCGTGGGCGCCGAGCGGCTCACCGAAGCCCAGCTTAAGATCATTAAGGAGTGGATTGCGGGCGGCGCTCTTTCGAGAGGGACCATCGGAAACATGTCGCTGGCCTCCAACTTGAAATTGCCAGAATCGGCGCGAGCTACTTATGCGCTTGCTGTATCCCCCGATACGGACTTCGTCGCTTTCGGGCGAGGTGGCCAACTTGTGATTCATAATGCTCGTCGTCTTGCCGCGTCGCAAAGCGCCGACGGCGTGCTTGAACCGACACCTGTTCAGATTATCAAAGACGCACATCAAGACTTCATCCATTCGATCGCGATCAGCCACGACGGTCAACGCATCGCGACGGGCAGCACCGGGCAAGTCAAGATTTGGAAACAAACGAACCAGTCAGTTGATTCGATTCGCAAGAATCTTGAACAAGTCAATGTACCCGTGTCGCATTTGTTTTGCACTTCCGCCGATGGCAGTCTTTTGGCCACCCTCAAAAAGAGAGCCGTTCCAAAAGATGCAGCTCCCAATAGCCTGATACCTGGCGTCATGACGATGCTCAATCGCGAGGGCGAAATCGTGTATGCGATAGACGTGCCTAACGCAATGTTGGCATGTGCGACGTGGTCCCCGTCCAACCATCGCTTCTTTACGGTAGGTGTCAACCGAATCCTGTACGCCTGGGATTTGAATAGTTCGCCGATTCAAGCCCCCGTTCAAACTCAATTGTCGAGCGACATTCAATGGGTCGTCGCAATCGATGAAACCACGCTTCTGTTCGGTTCAGATCGCAAATCATTTGTGTGGCAATACAAATCACCAACGACAGCTGAACTCGTCGCAGACCATCCGCTAGCGAGCGCGCTCAACGCGGCTGGTCCAATCGATCTGGTGAGTGTCTCGCTCGACCGAACCAAACTCGTCGTGGGGACTCACGACGAAAAGCTCGAAACGACCAACCTCAAACTTTGGAGCGTCCCGCAGGCCAAACTCGTTGGTTCGTTCGAACGCGATCGGAGGACATCGCTCGAGTATCAACTCGCGGATCGCGTCTTGAGCCGTGCCCAGTCGGCCGTAGATCGTTCCAAGGCCAATGTCACTGAGCTCGAGAAAGCCCTTCAGGCCGAAGAAACGGCAGTCAAAACGGCCCAAACCAATAAGGAGAAGTCTGCCGAAGCAGCTACTAAAAAGGAACAAGAACGCTTGGCTGCAGTTCAAGCCATGGCCGATCATGATAAACAGATGACCGAAACCCAAGCGGCCATCGACGCAGCAACCAAGAAACTGGAAACGCTCAAGACGGAGCTGGAGCCCAAAAAGAAAGCCGTAGCTGACCTAGAGAAACAAAAAAGCGAGGCGCAAACCGCCATGGAAAATGCAACGCAGTCTCTCGCTGCGACCGAAGACTCCAAAAAGGCTGCGCAATCAAGATTGGAGGCCAAGAAACTGGCCGTCGTGCAACAAACCGAAGAATTGACCAAGGTACAAGAGACCAGCACAAAGCTCAAGACGATTGCGGACTCGGTCAAGTTCTCCGCCATGGCCATCGCGTTTGTCAACGAGAATACGGTGGCAACCATTTCGAAAACTAAGAACGAATCGTCGCCACCCTCGATGGTAGATTTGTTTACGCT
>JBEBHM010000797.1:0-3854 GCA_040080875.1 Pirellula sp. | reverse complement strand
ATGGCCTTGAACGTCAGTGGAAAAAACCTGAGGCCCCCGGTGAGAAACTTCCTTGGGCTTAGATTCAGCTAGCTTGGCCTCAAGGTCTGCAATCCTAGTCTGCAGTTGCTCGATCACCGGGGCAATTTGCTTTTGTGTGAATCGCTTGTGAATATGCTGCGGACAGTTTACGTCCCATGCCTCGATCTGAAAGAGAATCGCTCTCTCGACCTTGCCTGGGTAGGATCGATCGCGAAGTTGTTCTAAAAGTTCGGCATCCTCTTCAACGATGCGTAGCGTACCCCATAGTTTGACTCGACGACTTCGGGCATAGTCCATCAGGAATATGAACGCCTTCGGATTCTCCGAGATGTTTCCAAGTGTGATGTATTGACGATTGCCCCCAAAGTCTGCAAAACCTAACGTCTTCTTGTCGATAACTTTGAGAAAGCCTGGCGAACCGCCTCGGTACTGGATGTAGGGTTGGCCCTCTGCGTTGGCTGTTCCTAAATAGAACATATCCAAGTCCGCGAGAAACGATTCCAAATCTGGCGTTACAGCCGTTTCCCAGCCGCCTCCCAGTTCCAATCGCTCGTAATTGTATCGAGACCCTTTTGCTGTTTGTATGGCTTTCACAGACGGAGTGAAGGCGATGTCGCTGGAGTACTGACGCATTTTTCGTTCTCCTAGATGGATTGGTTGATAAGCCGTTGGCTTGTTACAAAACTTCGGGAATACCCTGATCGTTGCTGGGGCGTGGCCCCGGTGCAGGCCAGTGGAATCTGCGGTCAACTTGATCGATCTTGAGATCGTTGATGCTGGCCTCGCGACGCCGCATAAGCCCATCGTCGTCAAACTCCCAGAGTTCATTGCCATAGGCGCGAAACCACTGACCATCAACATCGTGATACTCATATTGAAATCGAACCGCGATCCGATTGTCGATGAAACTCCACAGCGACTTGGTAAGTCGATAGTCCAGTTCGCGTTCCCACTTGCCAGCGAGAAAATCGCGAATCTGGTCTCTTCCTCGAAGGAAACGATCACGGTTCCGCCATTCGGAATCTTCAGAATAAGCCAGTGATACTCGCAACGGGTCGCGACTATTCCATGCGTCCTCGGCAGTGCGAACCTTGGCGGTAGCGGTTTCTAATGTGAATGGCGGTCGTATGATGGTCATGATCTGATGCTTCCAATTTGAGTGTACCGTAGACGGTGCTCCGGAACCCTTGAAGAGCCGCGTGCTCCGGAGCCTTTTAGACGAGTCTCTCCGAATATCGGAGCAATCAACGTTTTGATGGTACGTTGCTAGGAGATTTTTGGGTCCTTTCGAGAAACCCCTGAATTCGCTTCGCGATCTCTTGGCCATCTTCCTCCAATGCGAAGTGCCCCGTATCGAACAAGTGATACTCGAGGTTCTTTAAATCCCGTTTGTAGGGTTCTGCTCCAGCGGCAGGAAAGATTGCATCATTCTTGCCCCAGACAATCAACGTCGGTGGCTGATGCTTTCGGAAGTATTCTTGCCACTTTGGGTACAAAGGAGGGTTGCTTCCATAGCTATAAAACAGTTGCAACTGAATCTCCGGATTTCCTTCACGGTCAAGCAGAGGTTGCACATGGCCCCAGGTGTCAGGACTGATCGATTCGATATTGCGCACGCCGTTGGTGTATTGCCACTTGGTTGCCCCGAGGGTGACAACGAATCGCAGCGCATCTTCATTAGGTAGGTTCGGGTTGTTATACGCAGTCTTGACGTTCTTCCAAAACGCATTGTCGAGGCCTTTGTTGACTGCACCGCGATCTTTCCAATACTCCTTGATGGGTTCCCAGAATATGTTATCGATTCCTTCATCGTAGGCATTTCCGTTTTGGATAATCAAGGAATCGATTCGTTCTGGATGCTTGGCAGCGATACGAAAGCCAATGGGAGCGCCATAATCCATGAGGTAAAGCGAGTACTTTGTCAGGCCAACTTGCTTCGTGAATTTCTCGATTACATTCGCGAGGTTGTCAAAGCTGTAGTCGAACTCGGACACTTTGGGCATCGAGCTATAGCCGAACCCCGGATAGTCGGGAGCAACGACATGGTATTTGTCTGCCAATGCGGGTATCAGATCGCGGAACATGTGCGACGATGTTGGGAAGCCGTGGAACAAAAGCAACGTTGGAGCATTCTTGGGACCAGCTTCGCGATAAAATATTTCAAGGCCATCAACCTTGGCGGTTCTGTAAGCCACGGGCGATGCCGATGACTGCTGCGCTGTCGACCTAGGAGCCTGAGCAAGTGAAGTTCGGCTAGCGATATTGGTGGTGAAGATCGCTGCTATTGCTGCGATAACAAGGTTCAATCGAAGGTTACGTTTCATGTTTGTTTCTTTTTTCTGGTTGAGTTTGTAGAACGGATAGTAGCGCCCCTGGGGACACCACTTAGCTGGATAACAAGATTTCAGTAGCTACCGTCGCCAGATGGTAGAAAGCAGGACTAGTCCACCGCTTGGAAGCGGTGGCTAACTAGAAACAGCTAGGCATGGTTTTCGAAGCTGCCTTCGCGCCAGTGTTTGTCGGCGGCCGAGCGACGTTCTGCTTCGTTCTCGTTCCACTGTGGAAGGGTGTCACCACCCACACCGCGATAGAACAGAGCCAGCCGATTGTCATTGGTAATTTTGAAGTTCGTCGGATCGACACCGAAGAGCTTTCCTTCGCTGGCTGCGGTCGCGCAATAGCCGCCATAAAGTGGAATGAAGCTTTCTGGGGTCGAGTCAAACTTTTGCTTGTTGGCTTCGCTTGAGAATTGATACAAGCTACCGTTGTGAACGGAACTGAATGCTGGATCACCGGCAATCGCTTGACCATCGAAGTAGGCCACTGCGTCATACCCGCTGACTGCGACTTGGAGTTGTTTCACTTGCTTTGTCATGATTCTTAACCTTTAGCGTTGAAGTTACTGTTGATGTTGAAGTATTTGTTGGGGACATTCGATGCCCAGGCTTACTGCTTTTCGCAGCTTTAGTGTGAGTGAGCCAATGCTTCGGCGCGAGGAAAGTCGATCTCGGTCTCAGCGACGTGATTGAAGTAGTTCGTGAAGATGTTGAGTGCGACGTTCGCTACAATTTCTGCGATGGCTCCATCGTCTAAGCCTTCTGCACGCACTTGAGCGATGTTCGCATCGGAAACCAGACCTCGTTGATCAACAACCTGGCGAGCAAATTGAATGATCGCATCGGTTTTAGGATCGACAGAGGTTCCACGTCGACTGTCTAGGATTTGGTCAACACTTAGCCCGACCATCTTGCCGATAGCAGAGTGCGCTGCCAGGCAATACTCACACTCGTTGGCTTGCGCAACTGCCAATGCGATCTGTTCACGAGACTTTGCGGAGAGAGCTCCCTTGCTCAGAGCACCGCTCAACGAAAGATATCCGTCGAGAACAGCTGGCGAGTTAGCCATCGCTCGAGTCATGTTCGGGACGAGTCCGAGTTTGCTCTGAACAGCGTCCAGTAGTTCCTTGGCCTTGCCTGTGGCTGACTGGGGATTGATTTGATGAATACGCGACATGATCATTTCTTTTTCGTTTGAAACTTTTGTGCTCTCGAACAATTCGATTGCGACGATCCCTAGTGAATACATTTGTCGTGCCAAAGAGCAAAAGATTTCACAAGTGCATTGCTGAAATAGACTTACGTCAACAAGATAAGATTGTTGCTGATGCCGAAAACTCGTGGAATGACGAAATATCGTGGCGAGCGCACGAAAATACGTTATCCTTTGAGCATGGCTACCGAAACAAACTTGGTTGGAATACTTGGTGATCCGAAACAGCTTTTGCTGCAGCTTGCGGAGCTGCACCATTTATCTGAACTTCTGCCCCTCACGGT